>NZ_JBLKRU010000005.1:0-280886 GCF_047608185.1 Caballeronia eucalypticola | reverse complement strand
CTCCAGCACTGCGCCGCTTGCCAGACAGATCACCGCAACCAGATAGGCTAACGGAAATCCCACGCCTTCGGCCTGGGAACCGGGCTGTGGGAAGCGGGCCTGGTTCGACGGCGTATCAGGCATCGAGATCCCGGTGCCATCAACCAGCTTGACTGGGCGCCCGCGCCACTTCCAGGCCGGCTTGACCTTCTCGTGCAATTGACGCCCCGTCTCACGCGCCAACTCCCGCACCATCGTCAGCGGCAGTCTCTGGCGAGCGCGGCAGTAGCCGCCCGTACGCACACTCATGGGCCGCAGCCCGTCGGCAGCTCGCTGCGCGGCCCACCCGTTGACTGCCTTCTGACACGAAGCGTCCGCTTCCAGCGCCTGACGCATGAACATCGACAGCGTCACCGTCGGCGGATACAGGCGTTCTCGATGCTCTGGCAAATACGCTTCCGTTATATCTAGCAGCTGCGGGCTCGTCAGTATGTTGAAGTAGTCTACGGCCTGTGCGCGGCGCGCACGGCTCTGAACGGTGCGTCGTGTTTGCCTATGATGACTGCGTGCATTACGATCCATGGTGGCTGATCTTTGGAATGAGACGCTGTTTGCTTGGTAACAACCATCGTATCAATCTATCGATCAGCCGCCTCCCTTTCTCCTCAAGCACTTACCACCGTCTTCTCCTCCATTGCAGGCTTAAGTAAGTGCCATTCGGGCTAGCACCCTTGCCCCACGAACCGGCACGGCGCCACGCATATTTGAGGTGCCGGTTCTTAGTAGCTTGGTTGAACAGTCCACGCCGAAGGGGTCGCATGTCCTGCGTTGCGGATCACAGAATGATGTGCATTTATTGCTTCAATTTTTGGTGATTTGGCTGGTGAATCGCATGGACGTTTTCGTGGGGTACGGCGTTACGTGTTTGGGTGGCCTTGTTTCCTTGTGCTTGGCGAAGTGGTTCGTCATCCATACAAATTCGGTGATTGGTTTTCCGCGGATAGCGCGGGGCGCTCCTTGGGCAGGTTCAGTCGCTAGTGCTAGCCCGAGAGCGTACGGGGCGAAGCGTTTTACTGTCAGGATTCGCGAGAAGGAGGGGTTCACACATCCTAAGCTCTGGCGAGCATCGTGCTTTTGGGGCACCCATGAATCAAAACTGCACGCTGTGGACACTTAGGGTAGAGCGGTGAAAGCGTTTTCTTTGCTTCGTTTCTTTGTCGCTTTGGACAAAGAAATGACGCGCCGCCACGCGCAGTGGCTAACAGTGATAAAGAAATCAGCTAACACCGAACCCGCAAAAACCTAAAAAGCAGCAACCAAAGAAAGTGCAGAGAGATCCAACCTCACCCCTGTCCGAGCGGCAGCGTCGCAGGACGAACACGCCGGCCGGCCAACCCCCATACAACCGCAGCAATAACCAGTGCAAGCACACCGGCAACGCATAGCGCGGACGCGAAGCCACTAGCGAAACTTGCCGGAGCTGCAGCCGCAAGAAATACCTTTGCGGCAGGCGCTAAATGCTCGGTCGCATGAGCAGCGTCACCGGCAAGCAATCTGGACATGAAGTCCGCATCAAGCGAATTCCTCACCGCGGGTGCATTAGCCAAGGCTAGATCAAAAGCCGTTTGCGTCCGCGATGCAAGCACCGCACCAAGCACGCCAACCGACGTGACAATTGCAGTGAACCGCGTGGTCGTACTAATGCCGGAAGCCATGCCCGTCCGATTGGGCGGCACGCACGCCATGATCGCCTTCTGCGTATCTCCGTTCAATATGCCGGCACCACAACCAGTCACGATCATGCCAAGCGCAACCAGCCAGTATTTCTGGCTCATTGATACCGACGCGGTCAATAAATTCCCCACACCGATCAGCCCAAGCCCGACCGTCAGCAACGTGACGCTGGAAAAACGGCCAGCCAGCCACGCACCTATGTAGGGACCCGCGATCATGGCAGTGGCAAACGGAAGCATACCGATGCCCGCGCTAACCGCCGGCCATCCAAATGCGTTCTGCAAATACAGCGGCAGGAAAGTCATCATGACCTGAGCGCAGGCCGCATAGCCGAACATGCTAAGCACCGCAGCAACAAAACGCGACTGACGAAACAGCGACAGATCGATCATTGCATGCGTGCGGCTCTTTTCCAGCTTCAAGAATACGATCAGCAATCCTGCACATCCGGCGAATCGGACTGCCGTGAACAGACTTTTCCAACCATCTGTTTGTGTTCCGATCAGCGCCCAGATGCCAAGCGCCAGAGAAGCACCGAACAGCAGGCTGCCCATTACATCGATTGCTCCGGCTTGAGGGTTGCGCGACTCGCGGATCGAGCGATGCACACACCAGGCGAGCACCGAGCAAACAGGAAGGTTCAGGAGGAAGATCCACCGCCACCCGAGCCATTGCGTAATCACACCGCCGACTAAAGGTGCGACCGTGGTCGCGAGCCCCATGCACATGCCCCACACGGCCCACGCACGCGCCCGCGAAGGCCCCTCTTGGAAGGTGTTGGCTATCACGGCGAGCGCGGCGGTCAGCAACATCGACGCGCCCACGCCTTTTATCGCACGAGCCAGATTCAGGAAAAGCGCGGTAGGCGCAAGCCCGCATCCGAGCGATGCCAGGCAGAAAACGCCCAGGCCGATCATCATCAGCTTTTTCCGGCCGAAGCGATCAGCTATGCCGCCGGCCGCCAGCAAGCACGATGCAAAGGCGACCATGTAGGCACTCACCACCCATTCGACGTCGGCAAAACCGACGTGGAACGATCGCGCAATCGAGGGCAACGAGACGGCGACCACGTTGGTATCGAGAACGATCAGCGCGCAAGTTGCCGAGGCGGTGCCCAACACGAATCGTGCTGCACGCGCGTTTAACGCCGGGGCCGGTGACGGCGGAGAGTCGTTTGAAGGCACCTGTTGAGACGGTTGGTTGTTACCCGGACTTCTTCGAAACATGGATACCGCCGTCGCGATGGAATTGACAGCGCACATCCTATCTGTACCCGTGTTAGCCGTCACTAACGTAAGATCACAGAATTATTCACGAAAATGTTAATACAGTGAAACTCGAACTTCGCCATATCAGGTGCTTTGTATGCGTTGCGAAGCACCTCCACTTTGCCCGAGCGGCCGAGGAACTGGAGATCGCGCCGCCCTCGCTCACCAAGCAGATTCAGGAAACCGAGCGGTTGTTAAACGTGCGCCTGTTTCATCGGACCAAACGCAGCGTTGCGTTGACGGCCGCGGGTGAGGCCTATTTGCCCGAAGCGCTGGCAGCCCTTGCCCATTTGTCACGCGGGCAGGAGCTTGCTGCGTTAGCCGAGCGTGGGGAGCTAGGCCGGATCGAGGTGGGATACGTTGCATCAGCGGCATTCGCAGGCGTGCTTCAAAGCACCGTCCGCGGATTTCGCCATGACAACCCGCGCATAGAGATGGTTCTGAGCGAACTGGCGATGGACCGCGTGCCGGCCATGCTCGCTGAAGGGGTTATCGACGTCGCGTATGTCAGGCCGCCCATGCACTATCCGGAGGGTATCCAGGCGATCACGCTATATCGTGATCATTTCATTCTGGCAATTCCCGAAGACTCGGTATTGGCGGGATCGGCAGGCGTTTCTCCCGGCCAACTGCGTGACTGCGTTTTCGCGTTGCCCGAGCAGGACTTTGGGACGTTTGAAGTCGGGCGCAGGGGGCGTTTTAAACCGCAACTGGGTCCGAGGCCCGGACCGTTGGCCGCGGTACTGGCCTGCGTTTCGCTAGGGGGAAATGTCTCGATAGTGCCGCACACGCTCAGCGACTGCGTTTCATTGCCTGGCGTGATTTATAAGCCTATTACCGGCAAACCGATCGTATCGGAGGTCGCCATGGCATTTCGCCGGCACGAACGTGCCCCTGCTGTACGCGCATTCATCAGCTATACGAAACAGTTGATGATCGACGCCTGATAGCCTGAGCTGCGGGTCAGGTCAGGTCAGGTCACCGGCGCCGGATTAAACAACGTAAGCGCGTTATGCAGCTTCAAATGCTCGGCGCACGTCTGCCTGCGTCCGCTCGCCACGTCCAGCATCAAACGGAACAGTTCCCAACCTACGTCTTCAATCGTCGCGTCGCCGGTTGCTATGCGACCTGCATCGATATCCATCAGGTCGTGCCAGCGGCGTGCCAAATCGGAGCGTGTCGCGACCTTGATCACCGGTACCTCGGCCAGGCTATAAGGCGTGCCTCGTCCCGTGGTGAACACATGCAGGTTGATACCGGCGGCGACCTGCAACGTGCCGCAGATGAAATCGCTTGCGGGCGTTGCAGCGAAGATCAGCCCCTTCTGCTTCACCTTCTCACCCGGCGACAGCACGCCCGAGATGGCCGAGTTGCCCGACTTGATGATCGAGCCCATCGCCTTCTCGACAATATTCGACAACCCGCCTTTCTTGTTTCCCGGTGTCGTGTTCGCGCTGCGATCCGCGCCGCCGCGCCTCAGATATGTGTCGTACCACTGCATCTCGCGAATGATCGCCTGCGCAACCTCGGCGTTGGCGGCACGGCTCGTCAGCTGGTCGACGCCATCGCGGACTTCCGTCACTTCGGAAAACATCACCGTCGCGCCCGCACGCACGAGCAGGTCAGTCGCAAAGCCGACTGCGGGATTCGCGGTGAGTCCGGAGAAGGCATCGCTACCGCCGCACTGCACGCCGATCACGAGATCGGCGGCCGAACATGTTTCGCGCCGCCGACGGTTCAGCCGTTCAAGATGATGCGTAGCAGTCCGCATGATGGAATCGATCATCGACTGGAACCCGACGTGCGCATTGTCCTGCAGCACGACAACATCGCCATTCGAATCGTCCCCTGCCGTTGCAATCGGAATCGTGCCGACGGGCATCAGGCGCTCAGGCTGCAGCTTTTCGCACCCGAGGCTCACGATCATCACTTCGCCGCCAAAGTTCGGATTCAAACTGATGTTGCGCACGGTGCGAATGGGCACCATGGCATCCGGGGCGTCGATGGCAACGCCGCAACCATAGGTATGTTCGAGTCCGACAACATCATCGACATTCGGATAACGCGGCAACAGTTCAGCCTTGATCCGCGCGACCGCATGCTCGACCACACCCGACACGCATTGCACGGTCGTCGTGATCGCAAGAATATTGCGCGATCCGACCGACCCGTCCGCGTTTCGATACCCCTCGAACGTGAACCCTTCCAGCGCGGGCATATCGGGCGCCGCGCGCGTGGCGATTGGAAGGTTCTCCAGACCCGGCGGCTCCGGTATGCGGATCACGTGTTCGTTGATCCAGCTCCCCTTTGGCAAGTCCTTCAACGCGTATCCAATCACCACGTTGTAGCGCACCACGGCTTCGTTCTCGGCCAGATCGGCGAGCGCCACTTTATGGCCTTGCGGTACACGCTCGCGCAACACGAGGCCATCGGCGAATACGGCGCCTTCGGGCAAGCCGCCGTCGTTGACGACAATCGCCACATTGTCCTGAGGATGAACACGAATGTAGAGAGGAGACTGTTCCATTTCAATCGAACCTTAAGGTGACTACGCGTCCATCACTGCCGCTGTTCCTTGACGCGCGAAACGAGTTGCGTCGGGCTCACGAATTGCAGCGCGATCAATACCCATACCAGCGTGATCGCCATGTAGATCATCGCCATTGCGTCGATGGATTGAGGCGCACGAACGCCCGTCGAAAAGACCGCGTAGTACAGCGCGACCACCAGCGTCTGCGTGGTCGGACCGGCAGTAAAGAACGTCAGTTCGAACATGCCGATAGTGCGAACCAGCACCAGCAAGCCCGCCGCCAACATGCCCGGCATCAGCAGCGGCAGTAGCACATAGCGGAAATACTTCGTCGTGTTCGCCCCAAATATACGCGCGGCCGCTTCAAGATTCGGATCGATCTGTTCAATGAACGGCGTCATCACAAGGATAACGAACGGCAGCGCCGGTACCAGGTTTGCAAGGATCACGCCGCTCAACGTCCCGGCAAGACCGACCTTGTACATGACGGTTGCCATCGGGATGCCGTAGGTGACGGGCGGGACCATCAGCGGCAGCAGAAAGATAAGCATCGCGAAACGCTTGCCGCGAAATTGCACGCGAGCAAGCGCATACGCGGCCGGTACGCCCAATGCAATCGACAGCAGAACGACCGCGCCGACCACCTCGACCGTCACCCACAACACGCTCGCAAGCTGGAAGTCGCTCCAGGCCTGTGCGTACCAGTGGAGCGTGAATCCCGCCGGCAGCAGCGTGCCGAACCATCGCGTCGCGATCGAGTTGACGGCAACCGTCGCAATCAGCAGCAACACGTTGAATAAGAAAAATGCCATTGCGCCCCAGACGAACATCTTCCAGAGCCGGTCGCCAAGGCTGACGCGCGGTTTCATCGGCTTGGCCGGTTGTGCGCCGTCATTGCGACTGTCGCGAGGTGCTGATGCATGAGTCGAAGCCGTCCAGGCGGGTGCATGATTATCGGTTGCCATCAGCCTTTACCTCCGGTCACCGGACCCGTGTAGAAGAAGCGGCGCGTGCTCAGCATGCCTGCCACCACCAGCAACTGGACGAAGCCCATCACCATCGCGATTGCCGAGGCGAGGGAGTAATCGTAACTTTCGAATGCGGCTTCGGCCGCGGCGATAGAGATCACGCGCGTTGGTCCGGCAGGCGCACCGAGCAGTACAGCCGACGGAAACACAGAGAACGCCTGCACGAACGACAAGCATGCGGCCATGGTCAGCCCGGGCATCAGCAGCGGTAAATAGATTTGTCGAAACTGCTCCCAAGGACTCGCGCCCAAGGTAGCCGCAGCGCGCGCAAGCGTCGGGTCGATACCGGTCACATACGAGAGCGTCAGCAGAAACGCGAACGGAAATCCCGACACGATCAGCGATATCAACACGCCCCAATAATTATGCGTGAGACGCACTTCATCGCCGTATAAATGCAGTCCATGCACCGCCTGCGAGAACCAGCCGTTCGGGCCGAAATAGGTCAGCATGCCGTCGGCGATCAGCACCGTGCCCAATGTCACCGGAATCACCAGTAACGTGGTCACGAACTTCTGATACGGCGAATTCCGGCGCAATGCGAATGCAACCGGAACCGACAGACCCACGTTGATGATTGTCGCCGGCACCGCAAGCTTCAAGGTGACGATGATAGTGGGCCACATCGCGGTATCGGTGAAAAAGGCGATGTAGTTGGCGAACGCGGAACCGCCGTTCATCGGCTGGAATGACAGCACGAGGCCGTACACGAACGGATAAACAAACAGCGCGAGGATGAAGATCAGCGCGGGCGAAACCAGCCACGCTTTCGCGTCGCGTGGAACGGCGGAAGGAAGCGGAACCATCGGCGAGTTCATGACGTTTCTCCGTCGTACACCAGCGTGCGCGAAGGCGGAACCCGCAGGCAAATTCGTTCACCCACCGCCACGTCACCCGTCACGCGCGCCCACAGATTGCCGAACGCAGCCTTCACGCGGATCAGCGAATCGTGGCCGCCGTATTCAACGGTCAGCACCTCTGCATCGAACGCATTTTCGGCGCCTGGCGCAGCGCGGTCCAGATCTTCGGGACGCATCGCAACGCTCACGCGCTTGCTGTCGAAACCCGCCATTGGCATGCCGATCAAGCGCACACCGTCCGAGCTTACGACCACCCCATCGCCCTGCATGCCGTCGAGCGTAAATTGAGCAACGTTCCGATATCCCATGAAACGCGCGACATGCAGGTTGCCCGGCCGTTCGTAGATTTCCTTCGGCGATGCAACCTGCTGCACGGTGCCCTCACGCATCACGACAATGCGGTCGGCCATCGAAAGCGCCTCGTCCTGGTCGTGCGTCACGTAGATCGTCGCGCGTCCGAGCTGACTGTGAATGCGCCGGATCTCAGCACGCATTTCAATGCGCAGCTTGGTATCGAGATTCGATAGCGGTTCGTCCATCAGCACGAGCGCCGGTTCGATCACGATCGCACGGGCGATAGCCACGCGCTGCTGCTGGCCGCCGGACAATTGCCCCGGCAGCTTCTTTTCCTGACCGACGAGCTGCACCATTTGCAGCGCTTCATATGCGCGTCGAGCGGCTTCGCTCTTGCCCACGCCGCGCATCTTGAGTCCGAAGCCGACGTTGTCGAGCACGGACATATGCGGGAACAGCGCGTAGTTCTGGAACACCATGCCGAAGCCGCGTTTTTCCGGCGGCAGGACGTCAATACGCTGATCGTCGAGCCAGATCCGCCCGCCTGTCAGCGGTTGCAAGCCGGCGATGCAATTGAGCGCGGTCGACTTGCCGCAACCGGACGGCCCAAGCAATGCAATAAATTCGCCGCGCTGGATGTTCAAGGCAAGACCACGGAGCGCCGCGACCGCCTGACCTTCGGCGTTCATGAAACTGCGGCTGACCGAATCAAGACGCAACTCATCAAACTGATGCTTCATGGCAGGTTCCTGAGACTAAGAACGACACCGTGCGACGAACTTGACTTGATCGCTAAGCGCAATCATCAAGCCGCCGCACGGCCGTATAAAGTGACTTCGATATTACTTCGGTATCCAAAGTTACTTCGATTTCTGCGAGCCTATTTCACGGTCCCACTTCTGGAACGCGGCCACCATGGCAGAGGCACTCAACGGCACCACGTGCGGACGGTCAGCCAGCAGCTTCGCGTATTCCGGGCGGCCGTACTTCTTGATGACTTCCTGGCTCTTCGCCGGCGCCTGGTCGATCGTCACGCCCTTCACGACCGGACCCGGATAGAAATAACCGTCGTCGAAGGTCATTGCCTGCTGCGCGGGCTCAAGCAAGAAGTTCATCATCTTGTAGATCACGTCGAGCTTTTCCTTCGGCACGCCGTTCGGGATCACCATGTAGTGGGCATCGTTGACCCACGTCATGTTGTCGAAGGCCTGGACCTTGTATTCAGCCGGCACGAGGCCGAGCGCGCGCGGGTTGATGTCCCAGCCGGTCACGGTCACGGTCATGTCGCGCGAGCCTTCGCCGAGTTCCTTCATCACCGCCGACGTTCCGCCCGGGTAGTAAGGAATGCAGTCGTTCAGCTGCTTGAGGAACGCCCAGGTCTTGTCCCAGCCGTTGATCGGATCTTGCGGATTCTTGTCGCCGAGCACATACGGCAGCCCCATCAGGAAGGTGCGTCCGGGACCGGAGTTAGCCGGGCGCGCGTAGATCAGCTTGTCCGGATGCGCCTTGCACCACGCAAGCAATTGCTCAGGCGTTTTCGGCGGATCGGTCACCTTCGCCGGGTTGTATTCGATCAGCGGACCTGCCGGCATGTATGTCACTTCAATGCCGTAGCCTTGCGCCAGATCCTGCATCTTGCGCGGACCGGGTGCGTATTTATCGAGTACGCCGGGGAATGCCGCGGCCTGATCCGGCAGCAGTTTCATCCAGAGCTTTTGTTCGATACCCGCGGCAAGCGCGTCCGTACCGGTCAGCACGATGTCGATATCCGAGCGGCCGGCCGCCTGCATCGCCTTGATCTTGCCGGGCAACTGCGGCGCGGGTGCGTTGGTGAACGTGATGTTGGAGACGAGTTGCGGGTACTTCGCCTTGAAGGCTTCGAACGCCTTTTGCGTCAGTTGCAGGTTGCCCGCAACGTCCACGATGTTAATCGCCACCGGGTCCGCCGCGTGCGCGGCAGGTGCCGTGACCATCGACACCGCGGCAACCGCCGCCACGGCGCTCAACGCCATGTGCAGCACCCCCAGCTTCGCCGACAAACGGCCGGACAGAATCATTTCGTCTCCTCGCTCTTTGTATGGATTTTATTGCGGATCGAGTCACTCCGATGCCGCCACGCGACACAAATGAACCGCAGCAAAACTCAGCTTCGCGGTGCATTTATCGATGTATGTTGTCGTATGAGAACATAACTGTGACAGGGCGTGTTTTCTATCACCGTAAACCCTTAACCATGGTGGTTGCCACGACCTGTAAAGGTCGGACGGATGTCGGCTTAACCCTTATGGAAGCTGAGTCCCACGATTTGAGGCAGCGTTGGAATGGACTACTCCGAAGATGGCGCGAGATCGAATAGGGACGCGGTGCTACCGGCCATGTTGTACGACAACCTATCTTTTGAGCGAAAGGCAAAAACGAGCGCGTTTAGCAACGCGTCCGAATAATCGAATGAAGAAAAGGTTTGCCCGGAAGGGCCGCTCCCCGGCGCGCGAAGCGCCGGGCAAGCATTGATGCCATGCCGGTGTCAGTGATTTGCCGAGGCGGGCTGCATCGGAGCATCGGCGGGGGACGCACTGGACGAAACACTCGCAGGCGCATTCACGTTAGGAATCCCAGTTGAGCTCACCTGCCCACTTCCTGTCGCCGCAACGGAAAACGCAAACGTATTGATGCCCGCGCTGCTCGTCACCGACACCTTGCCGCCATGCATTTCCGCAGTCGCCTTGACGATCGCCAGACCCAGCCCATGGTTCTCGCGACTGTTGGTCCGCGAGACCTCGGCGCGATAAAACCGGTCGAAAAGATGATCGAGCACAGCCGGCTCAATCGGCTCCCCGGGATTGGCAACGGCAACGCGGACCTGGTCGCCTTCACGCGTAATCGACACCATGATGCTCGAGCCCGGCGCGCAGTGCTGGATCGCGTTCATCAGCAGATTGATACACGCGCGCCCAAACAGCGACTTGTTCACGCGCACGAGCGCGTCGCCCGTATAGACCGCGCGCACCTGCGCTTCCTCGAGCGGAATCTCCAGGAATTCCAGCGTATGGGCGACTTCCGCGGCAAGCGATGCATCGACAAGCCCCGTCGCGCGCTCCCCCTGATCGGCCCGGGCGAGAAACAGCATGTCGTTGATGATCGCCCGCATGCGCTCGAATTCTTCCAGGTTCGATTGCAGCGTGTGACGCAGGTCATCGACGGAGCGGTTGCGGGTCAGCGCCACTTCCGTCTGCCCGATCAGGATGGTGACGGGCGTGCGCAACTCGTGCGCGACATCGGCGTTGAACGATTCGAGCCGCCCATAAGCGCCGTCAAGACGCTCAAGCGCGCCGTTGAAGGAATTGGCGAGATCGTTGAGTTCCAGCGGCAGCGAGCGCGTATTGAGCCGCTGCGAGCGATTGTTCGGGCTCACCGCAGACGCGTCCCGAGTCAGCCGCGTCAGCGGCGCAAGCCCGATGCGGGTGACCGAATAACTCAGCAGCAGCACGCCGAGACTGCCGAGGGCGGACAAGGCGGCAAGCGCAAAGGCGAACGCGCGCATGGTCCGCGCGTTCGCAGAATAACCCGCGGCAACCTGCAGCATCACGGCCGGCCGCTGGCCATAAGCCGGCAGTGTCACCGTGTTGGCAAGCATGTCGTTTTCGCTGCCGGGGCCGGTTCGCACCCGTTCATAGCCGCCCGACCAGCGATCCATGACCTGTCCGGTGACCGGCTTGCCGAACTGATAAGACGAGTCGGCGCTCCACACCGAATACAGCGTGACGCCGTCGCGCGGCGTCATGTCGGTGAGTTTTTCGCGCGCGATCTTCCACTTTTCAGGCGTGACCGCGTGATAGACGATGATCCGCGCGATCTGCGTGCGGTCGTCGAGCGACTCGCGCAAGTGCAGTTCGAGTTGCGTGCGCAGCACCAGGAAAAGCCCGGTCCCGACCAGCGTAAAGACAAACAGCGCGACGGCCGCGAACATGAAAGCCAGACGCCGGGCGATGGATCGATTCATGATGTTCCCGCTTCCTCGCGGACCTCCAGCACATAGCCCATGCCGCGCACCGTGTGCAGTAATTTGGTCGGAAATGGGCCGTCCAGCTTGGCCCGCAGGCGTTTGATCGCAGTTTCCACCACGTTGGTATGGCTGTCGAAATTGACGTCCCAGACCAGTTCGGTGATCGCCGTCTTCGACAGGATATCCCCTTGGCGGCGCGCCAGCACGCTCAGCAACTGGAATTCCTTGGCCGTCAGGTCCAGCCGCACGCCATCACGCGTGGCGCGCCGGCCGATCAGGTCGACATACAAGTCGCCCAGCGAGATCAGCGTCGACTCCTGCACGCGGGTGCGCCGAGCGAGCGCATGAAGCCGCTCGACCAGCTCCAGGAAGGAGAATGGTTTTGTCAGGTAATCGTCAGCGCCTTCGCGCAGGCCCCGCACCCGGTCGTTGATCTGGTCGCGCGCGGTCAGCATGATGACGGGGGTGGCCTTGTGCGCGCGCAGCGCCTTCAGCACGCTGAAGCCGTCGCGCTTGGGCAGCATCACGTCGAGCACGATCACGTCGTAGTCGAATTCGATCGCGAGATGCGTGCCTTCCTCGCCGTCGAGGGCGACGTCGACTATCCAGCCCTGCTCCGTCAAGCCGGAGCGCAAATAGTCAACCACCTTGTGTTCGTCTTCCACGATAAGCAGTTTCATGCGCGCCTTCTTATGTACGTTTTCCCATTATAAGAAAACGTTGTCTCTCCCTTGCTGCGAGTGCAGAACCTGGTCTATGCGAACCGTGCGGATCACGTCACTCGCGTGTCAAATCAGTTTGGCGGGTTGGTCGCCGCCGCCGTCTTCTCCGGTGCTGCTGCCGTGTTGACGTCCCAGCCGCCCCCCAGCGCCTTCACCAGCGACACCGACATCGTCCATTGCTGGCCATGAATCTGCACATCCTGACGCTCGCTTGTGAGCAGCGACTGCTGGGCGGTGATCACGTCGAGGAAGGCAACCAGGCCGCCCGAATAACGATCGTTGGCGAGTGAGAGCAGACGCCGCGCGTCGGTGACGGCTTCCTGCGATTCCTTCGATGCTGCGTCGAGCACCGACAATCCGGTCACGCCGTCCTGCACCTGCTGGAACGCATTGAGCACCGTCTGGCGATACATTGCCTCGTTCGCCACATAACCCTCGCTTGCAAAGTCGACATTGGCGGCGCGCCGGCCACCATCGAAGACGACTTGTCCGAGTGCGGCGCCCAGCGTCCACATCAGCGTGGGCGCGCTCAACAGGCTGGCGAACTGCGTGCTTTCCCAGCCGATTCCCGGGGTCAGCGAAAGGCTCGGGAAAAACGCGGCTTTCGCCACGCCGATCTGCGCGTTGGCGGCCGCCATCGCGCGTTCAGCCGATGCAATGTCGGGACGACGCTGCAACAAATCGCTTGGCAGTCCGAGCGGTATTGTGGGGACGGTAGTAGCGATCACCTTCGGGGCAATCGCGAACTGCGGTGCTGGCACGCCGATCAATGCAGCAATTGCATGCTCGAACTGGGCGCGCTGGTTCAGCAGCAAGCGAGCCTGGACCCGCGTGGAATCGAGTTCGGATTTCTGTTGCAGCACGTCGAGCCCGGACACCGAACCGAGATCATGCTCGGTCGTCACGTAGTCCAGCGCCTTCTGCTGCAGGACGACCGACCGGTTCAACACATCGATCTCGGCATCGAGTTCGCGCATCGAAAAGTAGTCGCTCGCCAAGTCCGTGGTCAGCACGAGCCGCGCGTTGGCGAGATCGTCGCGTGATTGTTCGGCGGACGCTTCCGCGCCCTCGACTTCGCGGCGAATCCGGCCAAACAGGTCCGTGTCGTAGTCGATGGTCGGACCGACCTGGACGTTGTTCTGCACCGTCGACTGGGTCGGCGTCGCGTAGTTGGTCAGCGGCCGGTTCTGCGATATCCGGAAACGCGATGCGTTAGCGCCAAGGTCAACTTCGGGCACCTGCTGCGCCTTGTTGTTCGCGAGGGTCGCCCGTGCCTGCGCGTAATGCGCGCTGGCGGCGGCGAGCGTCTGGTTCTGCGCCAGCGCCTGCTGTTCAAAGCCATTCAACGAGTCATCGCCGAAACTGGTCCACCATTGCGGGTCTATCGGCGCGTGCGACGGCTCGGCGACGCGCCAGTATCCGTCGGTATGCCACGCAGGCGGTGTGTCGGCGTGAGGCTGCTTGTAGTCCGGCCCAACCGTGCACGCGGACAGCAGCAACGCTCCGGATGCCGCAACGGTCGTGCTGGTGATCAGGGTCTTCAGCCGTGCCGACCGAATCGGCCACTGGCGCGCGCGCTTCACGACGTCCCCTTCTTGGCAGGCTGCTGCTTAAGCGGCGCGATCAGCACATGGTCGCCGTCCGCAATGGAGTCGCTCGGATTGATGATGATCTTGTCGGTCGATTCAATACCGCTTTCAATCTCCAGCGACGGCCCCAGGTCCTGCGCAATCACGATCTTGTGCAGGTTGACGTTGCCGTTCTGATCGACCACGGCAACTCGCGGTCCTTCGGAGCGGAACAGCAGCGCGTTGCCCGGCACCAGCAGAGGCGCTCGCACGGTCGCCGGCAGCGCGACCTGTACATAAGCACCCGGTCGCAGCTTGTTGTCCGGATTGGGCAGGCGGACTTCGATCTGCAGCGAACGAGTCGGGACGTCGATTGCGCCGGAGATATGAGCGATCGAACCGTGGAACTGCTGGCCCGGCAACTCCGCCTGCGTGACGATGACATCCTGCCCTTGCGCCACGTTCTGGGCGTAAGCCTGCGGCAACTGAACATAGACTCTCAGCGGGTCCGACTGCGCCAGTGCGAAGAGCGCACGGCTCGCGCCGCTGCCGGCATCGATCAGGTCACCTACATCCACATTGCGCTGCGTCACCACGCCAGCAAACGGCGCCGTAATACGTTTGAACGATTCAAGCTGCGTCAGACGCTGCACGTTCGCGTTGGCAGCCGCAAGGTTCGCCACGTCCTGGTTATAGGTGCTCTGGCGTTCATCGAGTTCCTGCTGCGAGACGGCATCGCGTTGACGCAATTGCTGCCAGCGCTCAAACGAACTTTTTGCGAGCACGAGACTGGATGACGACTGGTCGCGTTGAGCCACCGCCTGCTTCAGTTCCTGATCGATCTCAGGCGTATCGAGATCGGCCAGCAATTGCCCTTGCTTCACCCGTGTGCCGATATCCGCATACCAGTGCAGCAGATAACCCGTAGCGCGTGCGTAGATAGGCGACTCCACATAACCGCGCAGCGTGCCCGGCAGCAGGGTGTTACCGCCGCCCTCCGCTTGCTTGGGCAAGACAACATTCACGTACACCTTCGCGTTTTGCTGCGAGGTCGCCGCGACCGAGTGGCTTTGCATGATGTCCGACACCACCGTGCGCCCGGCGCCCAGCACCAGCAGCACCAGCACCACGATGATGGCGATCTTCGCCCGTTTCCATTCACGGCCGCGAGGCGGCAACGCGTGCCCGTCCTCGGTTTCCCTTGCGGGAATCGCTAGCGAAGCATGAGATTTTTCTGTCATATCAGTCAGCCATATTTAACTTGGAGCATGCTCGCCGGCGCCACGATTGGGGCCGTCGTGACTTGGGTGGTTGCCTGAACCGCCGCCTGAACTACCGCCGCCGTGATCGTCGTCACCTGCCAGACGATCACGCCGCCGGGCCAGCCGGCTGTGAATACCCGCAAACACGAGCGGCACGAAAAAGAGTGTGGAAACAGTGGCAAACAGCAATCCGCCGATCACCGCGCGGCCGAGCGGCGCGTTTTGCTCGGCGCCCTCGCCAAGCCCGAGCGCCATCGGAATCATGCCGATGATCATCGCGAAGGCCGTCATCAGCACCGGGCGGATACGGCTCGCCCCCGCTTCAAGCGCCGCGGTCAGCGGCGGCGCACCGGCTTGCAGCCGCTGGCGCGCGAAGGCCACCATCAAAATACTGTTCGCGGTCGCGACACCCATCGTCATGATGGCGCCGGTAAGCGCCGGAACGCTCAGGTGCGTGCCGGTGAGGAACAGCATCCACGCGATGCCGGCAAGCGCCGCCGGCAACGCGCTGACGATGATCAGCGGGTCGACCCACGACTGGAAATTCACCACGATCAGCAGGTACACCAGCACGATCGCCATCGCCACGCCGACACCCAGGCCGAAGAACGATGAACGCATGGTCGCGACCTGACCGCGCACGATGATCTGGCTGCCGCGCGGCAGGCTGGCACGTGACTGGTCCACGAGCTTGTCGACCTCTTTCGCAATGCTGCCGAGGTCTCGCCCTTCCACGCTCACGAACACGTCAATGACGGGGCGGATGTTGTAGTGCGTCACCACGGCGAACTGGTTTTTCGGCGTGACTTGCACGAGGTTGCCAAGCAGTTGCGTGGGCCCGTTGGCGCTGCCGGAAACCGGCGTGCGCAGCAGTTCGTCAATCGATGAAACCTGGTACTGAGGCGTCTGCACCGCGACCGAATACTCAACACCGTTCTTGTTGTTGAACCAGAAACCCGGCGCTGTCTGCGAGCTGCCCGACAGTGAAATCAGCACGTTCTGTGCAACGTTGCTTGCGGTCAGGTTGAGTTGCTGGAGCCGGGTGCGATCCATCTGCAAGTTGAGTGCAGGCTCGTCGAGCTTCTGCTGGATATGCGTGTCCACGGTGCCGGGAATCCGCCGGATCGCCTTCATCAGCTTCGCCGCTACATCGAAATTACCCTGCTGGTTCGCGCCGGATATCTGCACGTCAATAGCGGCCGGCAAACCGAAGTTCAGGATCTGCGTGACGATGTCCGCAGGCTGGAAGAAAAATTCGACGCCCGGAAAGCGCCGCGGCAACTCCGCGCGCAACTTGTCCACGAAGTTCTGCGTGGGCTCGTGGTCCGGCTTCAGCGCGACCTGGATCTCGCCGTCGAGCGTACCGATCGTGCCCGCGTTGCTGTACGACAAGTTGATACCGCTATACGGCAGGCCGAGGTTATCGAGGATTGTATTGAGCTGGGCCGCCGGCACGACCTGCCGAACCACCTCTTCCACTTGATCAGCCAGCCGCGCAGTTTCTTCGATACGCGTGCCGGTCGGCGCACGCATATGCAGGCGGATATCGCCGGCATCGACAGTCGGGAAGAAGTCCTCGCCCAGCACGAACACCAGTCCTACCGACAGCACGCAAAAACCGAGAAATACCGATGCGAACATGCGGCGCCGCACGAGCAGCGTGCTCAGGATCATGATGTAGGTGGCGCGCATGCGCTCGAACCCGGCATCGAAACGGTGATACAGCCGCATGAATATATTCGGCTTCGACCCGTTCTTCGGTTTGTGCGCGTGGCCCATCAACAACATTGCGAGCGTGGGGACCAGCGTACGCGACAGGATGTACGAGGCGAGCATCGCGAACACCACGGCTTCAGCGAGCGGCACGAACAGGAATTTCGCCACGCCCGTCAGGAAGAACATTGGCACGAACACGATACAAATACACAGCGTCGAAACAAGCGCGGGAACCGCGATTTCGCCGGCCCCTTCAAGGATGGCCTCATGCAGGTCCGTGCCCATGTGCAAGTGCCGCTCGATGTTCTCGATCGTCACCGTTGCGTCGTCCACCAGGATACCCACCGCCAGCGCGAGTCCCCCCAGCGTCATGATGTTGATGGTCTGGCCGAGCGCATGCAGCACGAGCAATGACGAGAGGATCGACAGCGGAATGGAGACCGCGATGATGCAGGTGCTGCGCCAGTTGCCGAGGAACAGCAGGATCATCGCGGCCGTCAATGCAGCGGCAATCAGCGCTTCGCGAATCACGCCCTGCACGGCTGCCTTGACGAACACAGACTGATCGAACAACGGCGTAATCGTGAGGTCCGGCGGCAACGAAGCGCGGGCGTTCGGCAACAGCGCATAAAGAGAATCGACGATGGACAACGTCGACGCGCTGCCGTTCTTCAGCACCGACATCAGCACGCCGCGATGCCCGTTCTGACGCACGATATTCGTCTGCGGAGAGAAGCCGTCTCGTACATGCGCGACCTCTCTCAGGTAAGTGGTTGCACCATTGAGCGTGCGCACCGGAATGTCGTTCAGCGCGGCGATGGTAGCCGGCGAACCATTCATGTTGATCGTGTATTCCTTCATCCCGATCTTGGCCGTGCCGGTCGGCAAGATCAGGTTCTGCGCGTTGAACGCGCTCACTACGTCCGAAGGCGTCAGGCCTTTCGCCAGCAATGCGCGTGTATCGAGATCGACCGAAATCAGCCGGCTTTTGCCACCGTACGGATACGGCACGGCCGCACCGGGAATGGTCACCAGTTGCGGGCGCAAGAAGTTCAGTGCTGTGTCGTTCAGGTCCTGCTCGGAGAGCGTGGTGCTCGACAATCCCAACTGGATCACCGGAATACTGGAGGCCGAATAACTGATCACGAGCGGCGGCGTGGCGCCTGGCGGCATCTGCTTCAACTGCGCCTGCTCGACCGCCACCGTTTGCGCGATGGCAGTCTGGATGTTCGCGGTGGGTTGCAGGAAGACCTTCAGGATGGCGATGCCCGGCAGCGACTGCGACTCGATATGTTCGATGTCGTTGACGGTGGTCGTCAGGCTGCGCTCATTAACCTGCGTGATGCGGTTGGCCACGTCCTCGGCCGACAGGCCCGTGTAAGTCCAGATGATGCTGACGACAGGAATGTTGATTTCCGGCAGGACGTCGACCGGCGTTGTCAGGAGCGCAAACGGCGTCGCTAACAGGATCAGGATAGCCATCACGATAAACGTGTAGGGCCGCTTTAGCGCAACGTTGACGATCCACATTGAGACGCGCTCGAAAAAAGCAGGAAAGGAAAATGAACCGCTGGAATGCAACGACGCCGTTCAGGCAGGGCCTCTCAAGCCGAGACCCCAAGCGGCATGTCGCACACGGCGAGCCGGATCGAGTGCGGCGCGAAGCCGTGCGGCCTTTCATGCAGCCAACAGGCTGGCGAAAAGGCTACTCACGCACCGATCTTAACGGGCGAGTGCCAACGCCTACATGGCGCGAAAATGGCATAAATGTCAGGAAACAAATCTTTCCTCAGTTTTTTCAGAGGCAAACGTTTTCGTGCAATCGGGATGATTTTCATACCCGATAAAAATAGAAGGCTTCACGCCAGTTTCGACTCCACCCATGAAACAAAAGCAGCCACTATCGGCGCTTCCGTGAGCTCATGCCGGCGCACCCAGTAATACGCATGCTTGGCCGGCACGGTGATACGAAACGGGCGAACAAGCGTGCCGTCGGCGAGATCGTCGCGGGCGGAAAAGCTATCGCCTAATGCTACGCCTTGTCCCCGTATTGCAGCTTCGATTCCTACATGCGCAATGCCGATTTCAAGGATCCGCAAACCTTCGAGCTTGTCAGCCGATGCCTCTGCCAACCATCGCATCCACGACCCGGCGTGTTCGCAGAACAAGGTCCGGTTCGCCAGGTCCTGCACCGTGCGAAGCGCGCGCGGCCCGTTCATCAACGCGGGACTCACGACCGGGAACAGGACCGGATGCGTGATGAGCTTGACGTCGCGATCGCGCCAGCGGCCCTCGCCGTATCGGACGCAGAGGTCGACGTCGGATGAATAGATTTCCTTATCATCGTTGGACGGGATCAGTTTTAAGTTAACGGCGGGGAATTGCTCGAGGAAGTCGCCAATGTGCCGCGCGAGCCACCGCGACGTGAACAACATGGGAGCCGACACCACCAGATCGCCCGCAATGACCGGCGACTCGAGCCTGACCACAGCGGTTGCGATCATGTCGAACGCGTTCTTGACCGGCTGCAGCAGCGCCTCGCCGGCAGGTGTCAATTTCACCCGCGCCTTCGAGCGAATGAATAACGCCACGCCAAGGGTGCTCTCCAATACACGGACCTGGTGACTCACGGCGCTTGGCGTGACGTTGAGTTCTGCCGCCGCGCTCGCAACGGTGCCATGGCGCGCCGTGGCTTCGAAGGCACGCAGGGGATTGAGCGGGGGCAGCCGATAGCGCATCGGGTAAATCC
The DNA here is from genome assembly GCF_047608185.1 of Caballeronia eucalypticola. Taxonomy (NCBI): domain Bacteria; kingdom Pseudomonadati; phylum Pseudomonadota; class Betaproteobacteria; order Burkholderiales; family Burkholderiaceae; genus Caballeronia; species Caballeronia eucalypticola. Next base: position 261,173 of record NZ_JBLKRU010000005.1, on the reverse strand, counting down.
GGAGAACGTGGGAAACGGGGAAGATGCTGAGAAAAATTTGATTTAAAGCGAATTTAATTCTCTCTACAAGCAAAAAATTTGTTTGCGTAAGCTGGGAACCATAAGTTGAGCCATAAGTTGAGTCATAAGCTGATCGTCATTCTGAAGCACTCATAGGCACTTTCCAGGCAAACGCATGAACACCACCGACACAACCGAACGCCTTTGGGGCGGCCGCTTCAAATCAGGTCCATCGCTGGCGCTTGAAAACCTGTCCCGCTCGGACCCGAGCTTCTTCCGTCTTGCGCCCTACGATCTCGCCGGTTCGCGCGCGCATGCAAAAGAACTGAAACGCGCCGGCATCCTCACCGCCGACGAGCTACAGCAACTGCTCGACGCGATGCAGCAGATAGAGAACGAGTTCGTCGCGGGCGACCTCGCCCCTATCCTTGCCGACGAAGATGTCCATACCTTCCTCGAGCGCGAACTCACCCAGCGGCTCAAGGCAATCGGCGGGAAGCTGCGCGCCGGCCGTTCACGCAACGATCAAGCGGCGAACGACTTGCGTTTATATCTGCGCGACAAGGCTCGCAAGCTCGCGTTGGCCGTGATCGAATTGCAACACGCGCTGGTTGAACAGGCTGAGGCGCATGTGGAGACCATCACCGCCGGCTTTACGCATTTGCAACCGGCACAGCCGATTGTTTTCGCGCATCAGTTGCTCGCTCATGCGCAGTCGATTTATCGCGATGTCGACCGGCTGGTGGACTGGGATCGCCGCAGCGCGCGTTCTCCATTAGGCGCGGCGGCGCTGGCGGGGTCCGCAATCTGCTTGCGAGCCGATCTGTCCGCGCTGGAACTCGGCTACGAGGCCCCGTGCGAAAACTCCATCGACGCCGTCGCCTCGCGCGACCACGTTGCAGAGTTCACGTTCATCACGAGCATGCTCGCGGTGAACCTGTCGCGGCTCTCGGAAGAAGTGATCTTGTGGACGTCGCGGCAATTTCGCTGGGTCGAACTCGACGATGCATATGCCACCGGCAGCTCGATCATGCCGCAGAAGAAAAACTCGGATATTGCCGAGCTGACGCGTGGAAAGGCTGGCAGGTTGATCGGCAACCTGAGTGGCTTGCTCGCGACGCTCAAGTCGCTGCCGCTCGCTTATAACCGTGACCTCGCGGAAGACAAGATCGCCGCGTTCGATAGTATCGACACGCTCGATCTTGTCTTGCCTGCAATGGCCGGTATGATCCGCACCATGCGCGTGAACGTGGATGAAATGCGGCGTCAGGCGCCGCTCGGGTTTACGCTCGCCACTGAAGTCGCGGACTGGCTCGCGCTGCGCGGCGTGCCGTTCAGCGAAGCGCACGAGATCACCGGCGCGCTGGTGCGGGCCTGCGAACAGCAGGGCATTGAACTCGGCGATGTCTCCGTGGCAACGCTTGCAGCGGTCGATGCGAGACTTGAACCCGGCGTGCTCGATCACGTGACGCTGGACGCCGCGGTGGCGGCGCGCAGCGGTTATGGCGGCACGGCGCCGGCACGCGTGAGCGAACAGATCGCGCGCCTGCGCAGCGCTATTGAAGAACAAGTCGCGTGGGCGGCTCACTACAAGGGACCTTCATGCTGAGTGCTTCGAACGACCGTGCATCGGCGGCCGGCAACAACGACAGCTTCACCGATATTTCTAACTTCGAGCACGTGCCGCGTCGCTACTACGGGCGGTATCTTGCCTCGGTCGTGATCGTTGCGATCGTGGCCTATATCGTCGTGGCGTTTGCGCGCGGGCAGATCGACTGGGTCGTCGTGGGGCGGTTCCTGACAGCCAAGTCGATCCTCAAGGGCCTTGGCAATACCATCGTCATGACGATCCTCGCGATGGCGCTGGGGATTGTGCTCGGGGTCATCGTTGCGATCATGCGGCTCTCGACCAACCCGGTCCTGCAAGCCGTCGCGCATGGCTACGTATGGCTGTTTCGCGGCACGCCGGTGATCCTGCAATTGTTGTTGTGGTTCAACCTCGCGCTGGTGTTTCCGGTCATGGGCATTCCCGGCCTGTTCGAATTCCGCACCGTCGACATCATGACGCCGTTCCTGGCCGCCCTGCTCGGACTGGGGATTAATCAGGGTGCCTACACATCGGAAGTCGTGCGTGCGGGCCTGCTCTCGGTGGACACCGGCCAGTACGAAGCAGCGAAGTCGATCGGCATGCCCAAGCTTCAGGCACTGCGCCGTGTAATTCTGCCGCAAGCCATGCGCGTGATCGTGCCGCCTATTGGCAACGAACTGATCGGCATGGTGAAACTGACCTCGCTGGCAAGCGTGATCCAGTACGCGGAAATGCTCCACAGCGCCGAGAACATCTACTATGCGAACGCTCGCGTGATCGAATTGCTGATGGTCGCGGGCGTCTGGTACCTGGTCATTGTCACGGTGCTTTCCTTGCTGCAGTCGCGGGTCGAACGACGCTTCGCGCGAGGCGCGGGCCGCCCACCCGCGAAGCAATAGCAGAAAAGTAACCACTCAACCGCGAACCACTCAACCATGAATCCATTAGTCAAAGCGGTCGACCTGCGCAAGTCGTATGGCGAGTTCCAGGCGCTGCACGGCATCAACCTCGATGTCGCGAAGGGCGAAGTGCTGTGCATCATCGGTCCGTCCGGCTCGGGCAAGAGCACCTTCCTGCGCTGTATCAACCAGCTCGAGACCATTTCCGGCGGTGCGCTGTGGGTGAATGACGAACTGGTCGGATACCGGCGCGTCGAGAACAAGCTGTATCCGCTCTCTGAAAAGCAGATGGCGCGTCAACGTCTTGCAACCGGCATGGTGTTCCAGCGCTTCAATCTTTTTCCGCATATGACGGTGCTGGAAAATGTGATTGAAGGGCCGGTCCAGGTATTGAAGAAGAAAAAGTCCGAGGCGATTGAAGAAGCGCGCGCGTTGCTGACGCGTGTCGGACTGGCTCACAAATGCGATGCGTTTCCGGTCGAGTTGTCGGGTGGCCAGCAGCAGCGTGTCGCCATCGCGCGGGCGCTGGCCATGCACCCTCAACTCATGCTCTTCGACGAACCCACTTCCGCTCTCGACCCCGAACTGGTAGGCGAAGTATTGAGCGTGATGCGTGATCTGGCCAAGAGCGGCATGACGATGATCGTCGTCACGCACGAACTCGGCTTTGCGCGCGAAGTGGCGAACCGCGTGGTCTTCATGGATCAGGGCAAGGTGGTCGAAAGCGGCTCGCCGGAACAGGTGTTGTCGCGACCAGAACAAGCGCGTACTCAAGAGTTCATTTCGGCTGTGCTTTCCTAGCGCCACGGCGCGTATTGCAGCGGCTTTTTATACCCTTTCATTTTCGTCAACCTCACGTTCAGGCGACTTTTCATGATCGAATCCTTATTCCGGCGAACTCTTGTCAGCATCGCGTTTGGCGCAGTATCGCTTGGTGCGTCGCTGGCTCATGCGCAGACCCCAGTCGCGGGTAACGGCACACTCACGGCCGCTATCGTGCCGAACTATCCGCCGTTCGAATACAAGGACCCGGCATCCGATGAACTCACCGGCTTCGACGTCGACTTAGGTGTCGCGTTGGCCGCGAAGATGGGGGTAAAGCTCAAGTGGGAAGAGACCAACTTCGACCAGATGATGAGCGCGCTGACCACGCATCGGGTGGATGTAATTTTGTCGGGCATGACGGATTTGCCGACGCGTCGTGATGCAATCAATTTTCTTGATTACATCAAGTCCGGACCGCAGTTCTATACGCTGAAGGCGCGCGCTGGCGACTTCCCATCGATCGAGACAGTGTGCGGCAAACATGTGGGCGCGAGCCGCCGCACGTCGTGGCCCGACGACATCAAGACGTGGAGCGACGAGCACTGCGTCAAGGCAGGGAAACCGGCTGTGCAAGTTGTGGGTACGGATGGCTCAGCCGACGCTCGCCTGCAGTTGCGCCAGGGACGCATTGACGCTGCCGTGCAAGGCGGCGAAACGCTGCCGTACCAGAACACGCTTGAGAAAGATGCGTATGCGCCGATCGGTCAGCCGTTCCTGTCGCAATACACGGCTATTGGCATGTCGAAGAACAGCCCGGCTTTAAACGATGCACTGAGCCAGGCATTCGGCAAGCTGATTGCTGACGGCACCTATACGAAGATCCTGAAGAAATGGGGCTTGCAGGAGCATGCGGTGTCGAAGGTCATCATCAATTCGAAGGAATAAGAAGGCGGTGTATACGGAAACGGGCGTTGCCGGGAAACCCCTGACAACGCCCGTTTTGCTAATCAGGATTCAGATCATTTTTCGACTTGACGATTCCAGCGCGCGTCCCATTGCGGACGATTTGCGTTGATCACGTCCCAGTCGACCACGTTGACCTTCTTCACGAGGTCATCGAGATTACCGAGTTGCTTCTGCATTGTGTCGGGCATTGTTGCTTGACGGTTCGTCGGAATCTGGCGGCCGGCGCTTGCTGCCTTGCTTTGTGCCGATGCCGAGATCATGAACTGAGCGAGCTTTTGCGCGAGCGCCGGATCGGGGTTGTTTGCCACCACGCATTCATCGACCAGCAGCAGGACCGGTCCTTCCTTAGGGTTCACGTAGGCGACGGGAATGCCCTTCGCTTGCAGGTCACCCACTGCGGTCGGGGTGAGCGGGAACAGGCCGGCTTGACCGGTCTGGACCATCTCCGAGATCTTTGCCGAGTTCGGGATGTATTCGATCACGTTCCGGCCGACGGTGCTTTGCCATTTCGTGAAGCCCGGTTCGACGTTCTTCTCGGAGCCGCCTTCGAGGCGGTTGATCATGAGGAAGCCGTGCAGGCCGAACGTGCTGCTCGATGCCGACTGGAACACGACCTTGTCCTTGTATTTCGGATCGGCGAAATCGAGCCATGAGGTGGGCGGCGCCCAGCCGTTGGCCGCGAAGAGTTTCGTGTTGTACGCGATACCGGTCATGCCGAGTTGCACGCCGGCGCCGATGTCGTCCTTCATGCGCGCGAACGGGTAGAGCTGCTTGAGCTCGGGGCTATCGTCGAGTTTTTGGCAGACGCCCATGCTGACTGCGCGGGCCATCACGCCATCGTCGAGGAACACTACGTGGATTTGTGGTTTGGCTTTGTTCGCCAGGAGCTTGGCGAGGATGTCTGAGGATGTGCCTGGGACTACGACCACTTTTACGTTGTTCGCCTTTTCGAATTCTGGCAGGACTTCGCTCGTGTAGGCCTTTTCCATTGGGCCGCCGTTCATGCCGATGTATATGGTTTTAGTGTCGGCTTGCGCGGAGGTGAAGGCTGCTGCGCACAGGGCGGCAATGCCAACGGTGGCTACTGTATGAAACGCTTTCATTTACTGAACTCCTTCTCACAGGGTGGTTTCGTTCGTACTTCTTGGAAATTTTTTTTGGTGTTGCGGCGTTAGGTTCTGGGGTTAGCGGTCTGAGTCAATGCCGGGTTGTTAGGTTCTGGGGTTAGCGGCCTGAGTCAATGCCGGGTTGCTGCTTTCCAAGTCTTCGCGGGTTATATCTTGGCTGTTTTCTTTATCACTATTAGCCACTGCGCGTGGCAGCGCGTCATTTCTTTGTCCAAAGCGACAAAGAAACGAAGCAAAGAAAACGCTTTCACCGCTCTACCCTAAGTGTCCACAGCGTGCAGTTCCATTTCATGGGTGCCCCAAAAGCACGGTGCTCGCTAGAGCCACCGATGTGTGAACCCCTCTTTCTCCGAACACGGATACCCCACGCTGCGCCACCAGTGTTTGAACCTGCCCAAGGGACACCCCGCGCTATCCGCCTAGAACCAGCCACCGAATTTGTACGCACTTCAAACCGCGTCGCCAACCCACCAAGAAACAAGGCCGCCAAACGCGTAAGGCCATAGCCGACGAAAGCAACGTGCCAGCTAAACAACACCTACAAAAAATGAAGCGAACAATCTGCATCCGGCCATAACTTGGTCAACGAAGTAGTCCACGAAATTGCAGTGCAGACCACGCATCCAACTTGCTAGGACTCAAAGAACAGGCTGTTCCCACGAACATGGTGACGCTAACCGGGCGGCTACCCTATCAAACGAAACGGATCCTCAAATACGCGTTAGACCGTGCCGGTGCCCGGACCACGAGTGCTTGCCCGAGAGCGTACGGGGCGAAGCGTTTTACTGTCAGGATTCGCGAGAAAGAGGGTTTCACACATCCTCCGCTCTGGCGAGCACCGTGCTTTTGGGGCACCCATGAAATGGAACTGCACGCTGTGGACACTTAGGGTAGTGCTGTTAAAAGCGTTTTCTTTGCTTCGTTTCTTTGTCGCTTTGGACAAAGAAATGACGCGCCGCCACGCGCAGTGGCTAATAGTGATAAAGAAAACAGCTAACGTAAAACGCGCAAAAACCTGGAAAGCAACAACCCGGCATTGACCCCGACCGCCGCCCCAGAACCAAACTCCGGGCATTGACCCCGACCGCTAACCCCAGCCGCCCCCTACCCCTCCGCCCTCCCAAACCGCCCAATCGAAAACGCCTCAATCGGCGTCCCCGATTCCCCTTGAACAATTAGATCAGCGAGCACCGCTCCAACCCCTGGCGCAAGCAAAAACCCACCCCCCGAAAATCCAAACGCGTGCAGCAGTCGCGGCGTGGTTCCGCTAAAACCAATCACCGGATTATCATCCGGCGTACTGCCTTCCACCCCGGTCCACGTCCGCAACAACAACGCATCCTTCAACGCCGGCAAAAGCGCATACGCCGCGCGCATCACTGTCCGTGTAGTCTCCGTGAGCGGCTGAGCATACTCACCATCGCCAATCCCACGACCACCACCAATCACCACATTGCCACGCGACACCTGTCGGGCATAAATACCGCCGCCATACACCCCAAGATTGTGATCGATGAAATAGGGCAGCGGCTCAGTCACCCACATATTCGGATAGATCGGCTGCATCGGAATGGTCTCGCCAAAGTACCCGGCCACCGTGTTACCCCACGCGCCCGCAGCATTGACCAGCCAGTCACTCTGAACCTCGATCGCAGCCCCCGAGTCATGCCGCGCCTCAACAACAAACCGATCCCCCGCGCGCGCGATGTTCGTCACCGTAGTCTGCTCACGGACATCCGCACCCGCTGCACGCGCCGCACGCGCGAACGCAGGCGACACCACGCGCGGATTGGCATGACCATCACCCGGACACAACGAGCCACCCACGGCAGCCGCTCCAAGCCACGGGTATCGACGCCTGAACGCAGGTCCGCTCATCACCTGCAAATCGAGGCCGAACGGGTTGGCAAGCTGCGCGTACGCGTCGAGCGCCTCAAGATCCGCCTCGCTGCGAGCGAGCCGCAAATGCCCCGATACAACGAACTCTCCATCGGTGCCCACGAGTTCCGGCAACTGATCCCAGATCGCTCGTGCACGCACCGCCAGAGGTAATTGTTCGGCCGGCCGCCCCTGACGACGCACGCCGCCATAGTTCACGCCGCTCGCCTGCGCGCCGCAATATCGGCGTTCGAAAAGCCCAACCTTAAGCCCGCGCCTTGCAAGCATCAAAGCCGTCGATGACCCCACCAACCCGCCGCCCACCACCAGCACGTCAAACCGCAAAGTCTCAGTCATCGCGCGCGTGCTCCGGGATCGCGGCGAGATGATCGGCTGCGGATGCCTCGTCCATCATCGCTATCGATAAAGGCACAGGCTTGATCGGCGCCTGTCCGCGCAAACGTCCGACTTCGGAGATCGGTTTGCCCGTCTCCGCGCTCAGCAATTCCGCCACCGCCGCGCCGCACATACGTCCCTGGCAGCGACCCATGCCAACGCGCGTAAGCGCCTTCAGCCGGTTGATCTCGCTTGCCTCGCCAGCTCGGATACAGCGGCGCAGCGTGCCGGCATCGATCTCCTCGCAACGGCACACGGTCATGTCATCCGGCCAGTGCGACGCGCAATCGGCGGGCGGCGCAAACGCCTGTTCCAGCCCAATACGAAACTCTGCGATATTCGCCAGTTGCCGATCGAGCTTCGCAGCCTGGGCCTGAACGTCAGCGTTCTCAACCCGATGCCCCAAGTCTTCCAGCATCGCAAGCGCTGCGCGACGGCCGGCCAGTTCCGCAGCATCGGCACCGGCAATACCCGCGCCGTCGCCGGCGATATAAACACCCGGCACCGACGTGCGGCCGGCTGAATCGCGCTCCGGCAACCACGCACGATTGAGGGCATCGAAATGAAAACGGCAGCCCGCCAGATCGGCAAGCTGCGTTTCAGAACGCAGGCCATACCCGAATCCAACCGCATCGCAGGGAATGGTCAGCTCTTGCTCGTCATCACCAATGCGATAGGTCATCGCCTGCACGGCTTTGTCGCCCGCGGCACGCACGAGCGTTACGCCACGTTCGATACGAATCCCATGCGCCATCAGCCAGCCGACGTAATACAAACCCTTGGTGAACGTGGACGGCTGCCGCAACAAACGCGGCGTCGCGGCGACCTGGCGCGAGAACGGATTGGTGTCGAGCACCGCCTCCACCCGCGCGCCCGCCTTCGCGTATTGATACGCCACGAGATAAAGCAACGGCCCGGTTCCCGCCAACACCACGCGACGCCCAATCGAGCAGCCTTGCCATTTCAGCGCAATCTGCGCAGCGCCGAGCGTATAGACGCCCGGCAGCGTCCAGCCCGCAAACGGCAGCACGCGGTCAGTCGCGCCGGTCGCAATCAGCAAGTGCGAATAAGGCACCGTCCGCTGGCGTCCGGCATGCAAGGTATCGAGTTGCGCCGCGCCGCATCCCCACACCAGCGTGTCCGGCCGATAGTCGAGCCGGGATAGCAACCCTGCCATGGTCGAATGCACCGCGTCGGCCTTGGCTGCTTCCATGCCATACAGCAGCCGTTTGCTGCGGACAAAACCCGCGTCGGCCGGCGGCTGGCGATAGATCTGGCCACCCGCACGCGGCGCTTCATCGATGACGACAGGCACAATGCCCGCCGCCACCAGCGTCTGAGCCGCCCTCACGCCGGCCGGTCCCGCACCCACGATGACGACCCGATGCATGCTTTTTTTATCGATGGTCGTACTCACGTTCCGTTCGCTCCGGCAGGCCGGGTCATGACGCGCATGCCTTCTTTGACGAAGGTCGAGCACGCCCGAATCCGTGTGCCCTCTTCCAGTTGTACCCAGCAATCCTGGCACGCGCCCATCAGGCAGAATCCCGCCCGCGGTTCGCCGCTGAACTCGGTGTCGCGCACTCGTCGTGTATGCAGCAGGATGGCGCTCAGCACCGTATCGCCGGTCAAGGCCGTGATCGCAACGCCGTCCAGCGTCAACGTCACCTGCTTGCGATGCACTTCCGTCAGACGCACGAATTGCGGCGCGGCATCGGTTGCGGTATGCGGCTGTCCGGTCAGTGTTGCGCTGGGAAGATTGGTCATTGCGTAGAGTGAAGTCGTGGGAGCCGAGCGAATCAATGCGTACCAATCAGGATCCGGTTCAGTCCATACACGCGGTCGAGCACGATCATCGCGCCGGCCGTAATAAAGATAACGAGCGCGGATACGGACGCCATCATCGGATCGATAGACTCCGTCGCGTACATGTACATGCGCACCGGCAACGTAATGGTCTGCGGCGACGTGACGAAGATCGACATGGTCAGTTCATCAAAACTGTTGATAAACGCAAGCAGCCAGCCGCCCGTGATGCCCGGCAGGATCATCGGTAGCGTGATACGGCGAAACGATGTCCATCGATCCGCGCCCAACGACTGCGCCGCGTGCTCGATGCTGCGATCCATGCCGCTCACCGAGGCCAGCACCAGCCGCATCACGAACGGCGTGACGATGATCATGTGCGCCGCGACAAGCCACGTGAACGAGCCGGTGGCGCCGATCATCGCGAAGAAACGCAGGAACGCAATGCCGAGCACAAGACTTGGAATCACTAGCGGCGAGAGGAACAAACCATTGAGGAATTCGCGCCCCGGAAAACGCTCACGGCCAATAGCAAGCGCCGCCGGCAAAGCCAGCGCAAGCGACAGCGTAGCCGACGCAAACGCCAACCTGATACTGTTGAAAAATGCCGAAATGAAATCCGGGTAATCGAGAATCGCGCGGAACCAGCGCAGCGAGAAACCGTGCGTGGGGAGCGTCAGCGTCTGGTCCGGCGTGAACGCAACCAGCACGATGATCACGAGCGGCGCCAGCACGAACAGGATCACGAGCGTGTGAAAACTCAGGGCAACGAGGCCGTTCTTTCGCATTGCAGCGGTCTCCTTTCCTTAACCGAGGCTTCTGGAGTAACGACGCTCCAGAACCCGGTAATACGTGATCATGATCACGAGGTTCGCAATCAGCAACAGGATCGCGATGGTCGCGCCAAGCGGCCAGTTGAGCGAGCCGAGGAATTCATCGTAGACGGCGGTGGCCGCTACTTTCAGGCGACGGCCGCCGAGCAGGCCGGGGATCGCAAACGCGCTCGCCGATAAACCGAACACCATCAGGCTGCCCGACAAAATGCCCGGCGCGATCTGCGGCAACACGATGCGCCGCAACGTGGTCGCGGGCGATGCCATCAGCGAGAGCGCCGCATTTTCCACTTGCGGATCGAGCTTCTGCAGCGAGGTCCAGACAGGGATGACCATGAACGGCAGCATGACGTGGACGAGCGCAATCACGATCGCGAAGGTCGTGTACTCCAGCTTGTACGGACCCATGCCGAACAGTCCTAAAAACTGATTAACGATACCGCCCGTGTTGAGCAACATGCTCCAGCCGAATGCGCGCACCACGACTGACACCAGCAGCGGCGCAAGGATCACGAGCAGGAACATCGAGCGCCATGGGTCGCGCATGCGATACAGCACGTACGCTTCGGGTGCACCGATCGCCACGCACAACAAAGTGGTCAGGATTGCGATGCCGAACGTGCGCGCAAAGATGATCTGGTAGTAGCTGTCCGTCAGCACTTCAACATAGTTGCCGAACTGGAACGCCGCGATCGGACCGCTGGCCGGATCGAAGCGATAGAACGTCAGTACAACGGTCATCGCGAGCGGCGTCAGCACGAGGACCGCGAACAGGATGAACGCTGGCAGGCTCATCAGCCAGGGCGGCACGAATGCGTGCCACGGCGCGCGATCGTTCTTCAGCGCGCCGCTATTGTCGGGACCCGTCGAGTCGATGGTACTAGCCATGGCTCACTTCCTGAAGCACGCGCACGGCGTCACGATGCCAGTCGATACCAACCATCGCACCCTCTGCTACCGGCTCCGTGCCTTCGTTCTGGCTGCAAACCAGCACTTCACCAATGGCGGTATCGACGCGATACAACCATTGGCTGCCAAGGAAAAAGCGGCTCGTGACAGTGGCAGACAGGCGCCCCGTTCCCACCGCGCACAAGTGCAGTTTTTCCGGGCGAATGCATAAGGTCACCGTATCGCCTTCACGCCATATCGTGCCCGCTTCAATGCACGCAATGCCGGTCAGGTCATGCCCGAGGTCCACGTGCACTTCGTTGTGACGCGCCTCGGTCACCTTGCCCGCAAGCATGTTCGCCTTGCCGATGAACTGCGACACAAAACGATTCTCCGGCCGTTCATACGCCCGGTACGGCGAATCAACCTGCGTCACGCGCCCTGCTTCCATCACGACCCGCGGTCACTGATCGACAGCGCCTCCGATTGATCGTGCGTCACCATGACCGTCGTCGTGCCGACCTTGCGCTGAATCCCGCGCAACTCAAACTGCATCTCTTCGCGCAGCTTTGCATCGAGGTTGGACATGGGTTCATCGAGCAGCAGTACCGGCGGCTTGATCACCAACGCACGCGCAATGGCCACCCGTTGCCGCTGACCACCCGACAGTTCACGCGGATACCGCGCCGCCAGCGCATCGAGCCGCACGAGCGACAACGTCTCGCGAATCCGCTCCGCGCATTCAGCCTTGCCGATACCGCGCATTTCCAGCCCGAAGCCCACGTTCTGCGCAACCGTCATGTGCGGAAACAGCGCGTAGCTCTGGAACACCACGCCCAGGCCGCGCTTGTTCGGACGCACGTTCGTGATGTCTTTGCCATCGAGCGAAATCCGCCCGCGCGTGACATCGATAAAACCCGCGATCATTTGCAGCGTCGTGGTCTTGCCACAGCCCGAAGGCCCCAGCAGGGAAACGAATTCGCCTTTTTCAACCGAGAGGCTCACGTCGCTCACGGCGTTCAGGTCGCCGTAGGCTTTGGTCAGTTTGTCCAGCACGAGAAACGACACGGTGGCCTCCAGGGTCTAGCAGAAAAACAGTTGAACGGACGCAGGGCATTCACGCAAAAGCAATGCAAAAACAGCACGCGGACAGGCGGAACACGCCTCTGATGCAGCGGTGTCAAACGGGACAAGGGACAGAGTCGAGTGCAACGAGTGCAACAACCGGGGGATGACCGCGGAGGTCTTTCATCCGCTTGGGCAAGCGCCGCGGTTGGCGCGTGCAAGCGGACGAAAGAAGTGGCGAGGGGTGGGACGCCAGGTTTAAATCTTTTTCTGTTTCTAATTCGATTACATCAAACGTCGAACTTCACGCCTTGCGCAAGCGGCAACTCACGGCTGTAGTTGATCGTGTTGGTCGCGCGGCGCATATAAGCCTTCCACGCGTCGGAACCCGACTCACGGCCGCCGCCCGTTTCCTTTTCACCGCCGAACGCACCGCCAATCTCGGCGCCGCTCGTGCCAATGTTCACGTTCACAATGCCACAATCGCTGCCCGCCGCCGACATGAATTGCTCGGCTTCACGGATGTCGTTCGTGAAGATCGCCGACGACAAACCTTGCGGCACGCCGTTTTGCAATTGCAATGCTTCAGCGAAGTCGTCGTAGGTCATCACGTAGAGGATGGGCGCGAAGGTCTCGCGTTCGACCACGGCGGTTTGTGCAGGCATCCGAACGAATGCCGGACGCACGTAGTACGCATCGGCGTGGCCGCCTACATCCACACGCTCGCCGCCCTTCACGTTGCCGCCTTGCTCGCGGGCATCGCCTAGTGCCTTCTGCATGCCATCGAACGCAGCACGGTCGATCAACGGACCGACGAGCGTATCCGACTCGAGCGGGCTGCCCACTTTCACCGACCCAAACGCTTTTTCCAGACGCGGCAGCAACTGGTCGACCACGCTGGTATGCACGATCAGGCGACGCAGCGTCGTGCAACGCTGACCCGCCGTACCCACTGCCGAGAAGGTCACGCCGCGCACGACCAGATCGAGGTCGGCGCTGGGCGCAACGATCATTGCGTTGTTGCCGCCCAACTCAAGGATGCTGCGACCCAGCCGCTGCGCCAGCACTTGCGCCACTTCAATTCCCATGCGCACGCTGCCGGTCGCGCTGACCAGCGGCACCTTCGGCGACTCGGTCAGCACCTGGCCCACGTCACGCGCGCCAAGCAGCAACTGGCTCAGGCCTTCGGGCGCCACGCCCGGATGGGTTTTATCGAATTCACGGAGCGCTTTTTCGAACAACGCGTGACAGGCGATAGCCGTCAACGGCGTTTTCTCCGAGGGTTTCCAGACGACCGCGTCGCCGCAGACCAGCGCCAGCGCCGTATTCCACGACCACACCGCGACCGGGAAGTTGAACGCGGAGATCACGCCGACCACGCCCAGCGGATGCCACGTTTCCATCATCCGATGACCCGGACGCTCGGACGCGATCGTCAGGCCGTAAAGCTGGCGCGACAAGCCGACGGCGAAATCGCAGATATCGATCATTTCCTGCACTTCGCCCAGACCTTCGGACGTCACCTTGCCCGCTTCCAGCGTGACGAGGCCGCCGAGCGCAGCTTTGTGTTCGCGCAGCACATTACCGAAAACGCGCACCAGTTCGCCACGTTGCGGCGCGGGCACGGTACGCCATTTGAGGAAAGCGGCGTGAGCAGCGTCGATCTTGCGAGCGGCATCGGCGGGGGTGTCCACGGCCAAACCAGCCAGCGTCGCGCCGTCGAGCGGCGAACGCGCCGTCAGGGCATCGCCCTTCCATTGCCCGAGATCTACACCTAGTTCGCCAAGAATATCGTTCAGTTTCATCACTTCCTCTCTATGTCGGGTAGCTGCCGGGCGCTGCGATGCAGCCCGAAGGCCACGATCCGTCAACACCGCTCTGAAACCCGCTCCAGCGCTTGAAGCACACATTCGTCGGAGCAGAGTTTCAGGGCTTAAAAAAACCGCTGCAATTGATTAATCGGCACGACTTGGTGCGTTGAAGGAACCAACTACACTCAGTCAAGCACTCATCTGCGTTCAGGTTATCCGATTAGAACGCGTTTCGCCGGATCTGGCGAGCCTTGGGGAAACGATGCGGCAGGTTGCCTTTGAACAGGACCGGCATCTACCGGCTCGCCAGCGCGAGCTTGAGCCGCCGCACGCCCTCGAACACTTCGGCCTCGCCCGGCGCCGCGGCGAACGACAGCCGCATGCTCGATTCGTCCGGGTCACGCGCGTAAAACGCCGGTCCGGGAACGTAGATCACGTTCTGCTCGATCGCGCGCTTGAGGACATCGGCGGAATGACGGCCGCCCTTCAATCGCGCCCAGACGAACATGCCGCCTTCGGGCATCACGTACTCGATTTCATCGGGAACAAACTGGCGCAGCGCGCTGCACAACGCCTCGCAACGCTTGCGGTAAGCCAGCGCTATGGTCTGCACGTGTTCCGCCAGACGCCCGCGCTCAAGGTAGTGACGCGCCGTTTCCTGCGCGAGCGGCGAGGTGCAGAGATCGGTAGTCTGTTTTGCCACGAGCATGCGGCGCGTGATGGCAGGCGGCGCAATCGACCAGCCGATGCGCAAGCCCGGCGCCACGATCTTCGAGAGGCTGCCGAAATAGACGATCCAGTCGCTCGCACCCGGGATGGCATCGGCGAGCGCCGTGATCGGCTTTACCGGCTCACCGGAGAAACGCAGCTCGCCGTAGGGATCATCTTCGACAAGTACAAAACGGAACCGCATCGCCAGCCGTGCAAGCGCTTCGCGACGCGCCGCCGGCAAGGTCGCGCCGGTCGGGTTGGCGAAGGTCGGCACCGTGTAGAGCAGCTTCGGCCGCGTGGCCGGATCGAGCGCTTCGAGCTGCCCGGTGAGTGCATCGACGTCAATACCTTGGGCGTCGGTGCGCACCGGGATCAAACGTGCGCCTGCGAGTCGCAACGCCTGGATCGCGGCCGGGTAAGCCGGCTCTTCGATCAGCACGGCATCGCCTGGCGCGACCAGGATCTTGATGAGCAGGTCGAGACCCTGCTGCGAGCCCGTGGTCACGATCACGTCGTCCACCTCGCGCGTCACGCCGCGATCGCTCATCAAACGCAGGATCGCGCGGCGCAGGGCGGGCGAACCCGCCGTGTCGCCGTATTGCAGGCACGCAATCGGATCGGAGGCGTAAGCGTCCCCCATTGCCTGGCCGATGCCCGCGCGGTCGAAGAGATCCTTCGACGGATAGCCGCCCGCGAACGAAATCATGCCGGGCCGGCTGAGGTACTTGAAAAGCTCGCGGATCGCCGAGCCTTGCGGCGCCTTGAAGGGACCCGTGAAGTCGTACAGGTCGGCGGAGTGAGCGGCGCAATTCACGCGGCCGCCGTCATCTTGAAGATGCCGGTGGCATTGCCGGCATCGAAACCGAGATCGAGTCTGGCTCGGCCGGTAGCCTCGTCCATGACCGTATCGCGGCTGATGAATTCGTAGAAGGAACCCGGCACGTCGCGTTCGATCCGCGCACCGTCCGCGCCAACGAACACCCGGCGCACAGGGTCAGCCCGAAACGCCGTCTGGCGCACCCGGCCTGACTTCGAAATTTCGACGCTGTCCTTGATCGGACGGCCGAGCTCGCGCTGGGCATCGGCAACGGCGAAGACATCGTCCACACGGTCGGTCGCATGGTTGAACGCGTTGCCTTCGGTCGCGATCCACGCCATTTCCGCCGACTCGGCGCGCAGCGTTTCATAGTCCGCGAGACGCGGCACCGGGTGCTGGCGCTCGAAACAGCGCACGAGCACGGGCAGCAGCTCGAGGGCAATCGCCAGCGGCAGCGAATGGTCGCGCTCCAGCTCGGCCAGCGATGCAACCGCTTGCGGCGCCAGCGGATCTACGCTTTCGCCGATCACGTTCGTCACGGCTTGCTGGAATTCGGCGCTGAAACGTTCGGGATGCAACTCGCTCACGAAATACTGGGCGATTTCATCGGGGGCATCGACGTGCATGTACGAGCGCCCCGTCATCTTGATGCGATCGAGCGGGTACGTGCCATTCAGCACAAAACCCAGCGGCTTCAGGAGTCGTGTGAACGCGGCTTCGCCCGGGGGCAACGCGCCGGATTCGGCCCAACGCACGGTGCGCAACGCGCCGTGGTCGAACTGAACGCGGGTTTGGGTGTGCAGGAGGTCATCGGTATAAGCGCGGCCTGTTGGTACGCGCTTGAGCACGTCGGCGAACAGCGCCATGTTCATGGCCTGCGCGAGTTCGGCGCGTGTGACGGTGCCCGGGGTGGCATCGGCGAGCACAGAGGGCAAGTTCATCAATCGCACTAACCCGGTGACATCGGATTCCGGAATGGCAACAGCGAGCAACGCGGCGAGATTCGAGTTCATTTATCCAGTTCCGGCTGATCAAGCGAGGTGCGAGCCCAAGGCCCGGATCGACACCCGGTAAGGCGATTCAATGGAAGCCGATTCTGGAGGGCGGCAAAAAGCCGCGCAATTGATATAAACTCATCACTTCATTCGCAAATTGCACCAAGTCGATTAATCGCGTCTATACGCGACTCGCAAACGGTACCGGTAAAACATGAGAAAAGGTATTCCCAATCTGGTCGCCTTGCAGATCTTCGAGGCCGCCGCACGGCACGAAAGCTTCACCCGCGCGGCCAATGAGCTCTCGCTTACGCAAAGCGCGGTATGCCGTCAGGTTGCGGGACTGGAAAGCCGGCTGGGCGTCGCTTTGTTCCTGCGCATCAAGAAGCGCATTGTGCTGACGGTGCATGGACGTGATTACGCGGCGCTCGTGCGCAAGAATCTCGACCGGATTGAGCGCGATACGCTCGAATTGATGGCGCAACGCGGCGTGGGACGGATTCTGGAGATAGCGGTCGTTCCCACGCTGGCGAGTCAGTGGCTGATCCCGCGCCTGCCGCAATTTCGCGCGCTGCGGCCGGATATCACCGTGAATCTCTCCATCCGCACCGAGCCCTTCCTGTTCAGCGATTCGCCCTTCGACGCCGCGCTGTATTTCGGCGATTCGGTCTGGCCCGGGACGCAGGGGAAACTGCTGTTTCGCGAGGGCAACGTCGTGCCGGTGTGCAGCCCTTCCCTGCTCGATGCGAATGGGAACGGGAATGGGAGTGCGGCCGGTTCGTCGATTTCGCTCGAGCAACTGGTGGATTTGCCGCTGCTGCATTTATCGACACGTCCCGACGCCTGGCGCACCTGGTTTCGCCTGAACGCACTTGAGCACGATGTACGAGCGGTACGCGGTGCGCGCTATGAATTGTTCACGATGCTCACGAGCGCGGCTCAGGCCGGTTTGGGCGTCGCGCTGCTGCCGGAGATCTTGCTGGCTGACGAATTGTCATCCGGACGGCTGGTCGTGCCGCTGAATAAGCCGATGTCCGGCAAGTCCGGCTATTACCTCGTCGCCCCCGATGAAATTGCCCACGACGAACCGTTCGTCGCGCTGTCGGACTGGTTGAGTTCGATCGTGCCGCAAGTGGAAGCGGAGGTGTAGGTCAAAGGGGCGGCAGGTTCAATGACAAATCACCCGCCTTCACGAAATCGATAAAAACGCGCAACGGCGCGGGCAAATGCCGACGCCCCGGATAGTAGAGAAATGGCCCCGAAAAGGACGGCCACCACGGTTCCAGGATCGGTTCCAGCGCGCCGCTATCCAGATACGGACGCAGCATTCCCTCGAAAATGTGGAACACGCCCACGCCCGCCACTGCGGTACTGATTGCAAGCTCCATTGCCGCGCCGGGCCTGACCAGCAGCGGCCCCGTAGGATCCAGCCGCACCACCTCCCCGTCCCGCTCGAAATCCCACGTCGGCTTCGCGCCGCCCGCAAACTGGCCGCGCAAACACGCGTGTGAAAGCAGCTCACGCGGATGCTCGGGCCGACCGTGCGCATCGAGATATTCCGGTGCCGCAGCGGTCGCGAAGCGCTGCACGCGTGGACCGATAGGAATGGCAATCATGTCCTGCTCAAGCCGTTCGTCGTAACGAATGCCGGCATCGCAACCAATTGCGAGCACATCGACGAAACCATCCTCGACCACGACTTCCACGCGAATATCGGGATAAGCTTTAAGAAACGACGCGATAACAGTCGGCAACACGATCCGCGCCGCGCTCGATGGCACATTGAGTTTTAGCGTACCGCTTGGCTTGTCCCTGAACAGGTTCAGGACATCGAGCGATGCTTCCATCTCGCTGAACAACGGCGCCAGCTTTTCGATAAGACGTAACCCCGGTTCCGTCGGAGCCACGCTGCGGGTGGTCCGGTTGAGCAAACGCAAACCCAGTTTCGCTTCGAGGCGGCGCACGGCAATGCTCAGGCTGGAGGCGGAAACGCCGCTGATCCGGGCTGCGTCGCGAAATCCGCCTGCGCCAGCAACCGACACGAACGCGGCAAGATCATTTAATTCCATGGTCACTGTGCACATTTTTAAACAACCCGTGCAATTTAGACCGGATTATCTAACAACGCAAACATCTCCATACTGCGTGCACATCCACCAAGGAGAGCGTCATGTCGAATTCCATCCCCACTAGCACCTTTGAATTTGCTGGCCGCACGGTACATCGCCTGGGCTACGGCGCCATGCAACTGGCCGGTCCCGGCGTGTTCGGGCCGCCGAAGGACCATGATGCGGCGATAGCCGTCCTGCGCGAAGCAGTGGCGTCGGGCGTCAATCACATCGATACCAGCGATTTCTACGGGCCGCACATCACCAACCAGATCATTCGCGAAGCGCTTCACCCGTACCCGGATGATCTGGTGATCGTCACCAAGCTTGGCGCCGTTCGCGGTGAAGACGCCTCATGGCTGCCGGCGATGGAACCCGAGGACCTCCGGCGCGGCGTGCACGACAACCTGCGCAATCTCGGCCTGGACGTGCTCGATGTGGTCAACTTGCGGATCATGGGAAGCATCCATTCGCCATCGGAAGGATCGATCGAAAAGCAGGTCACCGCGCTCGCCGAACTCCAGCGCGAGGGGCTTGTCCGTCACATTGGATTAAGCAACGTGACCGCGGCGCAGATTGTTGAAGCGCAGGGCATTGCGAAGATTGTCTGCGTTCAGAACCAGTACAACCTGGTGCAACGGGACGATGGCACCCTCGTCGATGAACTCGCGAGCCAGGGCATTGCGTATGTGCCGTTCTTCCCGCTGGGCGGGTTCTCGCCGATTCAATCGTCCGTGCTGTCCACAGTCGCAAAAACGGTCGACGCGACACCCTTGCAAGTGGCGCTTGCCTGGCTTTTGCATCGCTCGCCGAATATTTTGCTGATCCCGGGCACGTCGTCGGTCGTGCATCTGCGGGAGAACTTGCAGGCCGCGCAGTTGCGCTTGTCGGACGCGGTGCTCGCTGAACTGGAAGCGATCGGCGGAGTGAAGGTTGAGCATTAATCGCTAAGTCTGGCGGATACGGCTGACCTGCGCGAAGCCCAGCGCGATTGCCCCTCTTGATGGGGCACCGCTGCGCTCCGCAAAGGTGTTTCCGCGTGGCAATACCGAGCGGACGAACGGCCCGTTGCTATCCGAGCGACGGGCCGTCAGGCATTGCTGGCCGACGCTTTCCGCTATCAGGCCGGGGTTCACTTCTGCAGAAACCGTCGGGCTGGATGAGGTTTCTTGTTCCGCTAGCACTTGTCCGGCGGGATCGATGATCGTGCCGTGTTGATGATCGCCCGTGTTCGACCCATTGCTAAAGACTACGAACATTCCGTTATCGGATGCTCGAGCGATTAAGGATCGTCGCAACCAGTCGGCTTCTGCATCGGTTTGTGATCCAGGCGGCCGGACTCGTTGCCCGGTGGAAAGCCGCTGTAGCGATGACTCTCCATGTCCGTCCAACCCATAGGTCCGATGTGGCGCAACGAGCAATGTCGCGCCCATCAGCGCTGTCACGCGGACGTTCTCGATCAGGTAATTATCTGCGCCAATCAAGATGCCGATACGAACGCCCCACTTCGTATCCAGCACGGTGTATTGCTCGCCGCGCTCAATGGCGGGATGTTCTGCCATCTGCAATTTCCGGTGACAACATCGCACGCCGTCCGGCATGCAAATCACATAGCTGTTGAACAACCTTCCATCCGGCGCACGCTCGATAAAACCCACGCCCGCGGCCACGCCGGTGCGCTCCACTGAATTAGCGACTTTATCGATTGAGCGACCATCAAGCGGCTCGGCGAGCATTACAAGTTCGCGGCGACGCAGCTTCAGGGTATCGCCGTATCCAGCGAGGCTGAACTCGGGGAAAACTACCAGCGAGATTCCTTGAAGCGCGGCATCGGCGAGCGACGCCGACATGTTCGCGACGTTCTGCGATGCATTCCCGCGCAACGAGCTAAGCGGGACCGCCGCAACCTTGAAGGGGGAACATGAGGATGAGGACATGCCGTGTACCGCCTGACGAAAGAGCCGTTTGAAGAGTCCATTGGACCGCCAGGCATTCGATAAGTAAAATGAATCATTTTACATATTCAATTACTTTACGGAATGGAACTCAAACTTCTACGCGCCTTCCTGACCGTGACCGAGCTTCATCATTTCGGCCGCGCCGCCGAAGCGCTGAATGTCACCCAGCCTGCTCTCAGCAAACAGGTCGCGGCGCTGGAGGACTCATTGGGTGCGCGTCTTTTCGAACGCGGCAGGCATGGCGCCGAGCTGACATCGTTTGGCGCCGAGTTCCTTGGCGGCGCGCAAACGCTGGTACGCGATGCGGACGAACTCGTCGCGCGGGCGCGCGAAGCGAGCAGTGGCAAGCGTGGATATCTGCGCGTGGGGCTTGGGCTTTCAACCTTGACCCTGGCGCCGCAATTGATCGCGGAATTTCGAAGGCTGAATCCGAACATCAGCGTGTCGCTCAATGATCTTTCTTCCGCCGAGCAGACGCGCCGGATTCTTGCGGGGAAGCTCGATGTCGGCTTCCTTCGCATGCCGGCCGATAGGGAATTGTCGTGTGTGCCCTTGCTCAGCGAGACCTTGGCGCTCGCCGTGCCTCAGCACGCAAAATGGAAGCGCCTTCCAGCCGACCTTAATGATCTCAACGGACCCGGGTTGATCGCGCTCGCGCGCAGCAGTGGCCCCGGACTAGCAGCGCAGATAGATCGCTGGTGCAGCGAGCATGGTTTCGTGCCGCGAGTGATTCAGCAGACCGATGACATCCAGTCCGTTCTCGCTGCTGTCGCCGCGGGCGTCGGCGCTGCATTTTTGCCGTCCCGGGCGAAGTATTTGTTGCGGGATGCCAGGGTGTTGCCGTTGCGCGATCCGGCTGCCCGTTGGCAAGTCGGGTTGGCGTGGCAAGCGAGCCGGGATAACGCCGTGGCTGCACGGTTCATCGAGTTTGTGCGCGCGGCGAAGTTTCCGGCGCAGTGAAGCGTCATTGCCGTGAGTCGATCCTAAAGCTAGGCATTCGTGCCGCCATCGACCGTAAGATTCGCCCCGGTGATATACGCCGCCTCGTCGCTGGCAACAAAAGCGACAATGGCCGCGATATCACCAACTTGCCCGTATCTCTTGAGCGCCGTCATCTCCAATTGAGGGGTTGCCCAATCACCAGCCGCAGGATTGAGATCCGCATCGATTGGACCCGGTTGAATATTGTTGACTGTGATTCCCCGTTCGCCAACTTCTCGGGATAAGCCCTGCGTGAACATACGTATGCCGAAGGCGCCGGCGAAAGTCCGACGGTGGCCGAGCCCCGGCCGATGCTGAATGCGTGATTCAGCTTGTTAAAGGTCTATTTGTGCAGGACCGCCCTCGACCCGCAAGAGACTTTCAACCGTCTCGCTAGCGACCGTCGGGCGCGATGATTGAAATTGTTCGCTCGCGCGATCGGAGAACGCGGGGCGAGCAATGTCAGGCATCGAACCCTTCATCGTGCGCCGTTCACGACTTCGCCGAAAACTGCAGCATGCATCTGCGGGGGTGCGCGCCAATATGGCCGGGGGGCTTCGACAGTAGCGCCGAGAGTCGCTGCCGCGTGCCACGCCCAACGTGGGTGGTAGAGCATGCCTCGGGCGATAGTCACGGCATCCGCCTGGCCACTCGATAGAATTTCCTCAGCCTGCTTTGCGTCCGTTATCAAACCAACACAGATAGTCGTCACGCCAGTTGCTCTTTTGATCTGGTTGGCGAACGGAACCTGATAGCCCGGCCCAACGCAATTTTCTGCAGGGGCGAAATTCCGCCTGAAGATACGTCGATCCAGTCAATTCCACGCGTTTCCAGTGCCTTCGCGAACTCGATGGTCTGCTCTATGTCCCACCCCGCGTCTATCCAGTCCGTCGCCGAAACTTTGACACCAAGAGGCTTGTGCCTGGGCCAAACAGCGCGCACTGCGTCATAGACTTCCAACGGGTACCGCATTCTATCCACGAGCGTCCCCCCAAACTCATCGGTCCGCTTGTTCGAAATCGGGGAGAGGAACTCATGAATCAGATAGCCGTGGGCACAATGCAACTCAATAGCGTCGATGCCAAGCCGGTCTGCGCGGCGCGCGGCCGAGGTGTCTGGATTGACGATGGCGTGTTCGCGTCGGTCTGTGCGGCTGCGAGCGTTGGCAAACCCGCGACGCATAGTGACGTGGCGACGGACAACGACAAGGTGCGGACAGCATTCACGTTGAGTTTCCCCTATCGATGGGCGCACAGCGCGGTGCCGGTTACGTAACGCATCCCGCTTTGATCGGTCGGCCGGACTCACCAAACCGGAGCCCGAGATCCCGCATTCACTCAGTTCGCCTTTTCCGCCGCTGGCGGGGTCCACTTGCCCTCCAGGAGTTCGGCTCTCGGCCAGTACGCGCGGATAAAAAGTTCGAAGTCACCTGTGGGCGCCGGCAGCCAGTTGGCCACCTGGTCCGCCGCAGGGCGTTCGTGTTGCACATAAACCGTCAGCGAACCATCGGCGCCATAGACGAGATCCTTGTTTTTCGTGCCGACGGAGAACCGGTTGATGTCGTTCGGCGCGAAGAAATGTTCATTGTCATAAAGCGTCAGCGACCAGAAACCATTGACCGGTGGCAACTCACCCTTTGCGAAGGTAACGCGATATGCGCTGGCGCCGTTCAGGCGCGTTTTGTCCGGGGCATATTCGAGGCCGTAGTAGGCCGATTCGCGACGCGGATTGGCAAAAATATTCGCCTTCGCAGCGGCGGCGCGGCTGTAGTAGTCGGTGCCGAACTCCGCGCCGTTCATCGGGGCAACCCAACCGTTGCCCACCGGTACGCCCGCAAAGGAGTACTGATGCAGTTCGGGCATCATCTCCTTGTCAGCGTCGATGGCTGCCTGCTTGAGTGTGTCGGCGATTTTCGGATCCTTCGCGGCGGCATCCAGCAACGAGCCGATCCAGCCATAGATCACCTCTTCGCCGGGCTGTGGCGGGACTTCCTTCATGACCGCCGGCAGTTCGGCGAAGAAGGCTTCCGGCTTGACCCACTGGGTTTCGCCCCCTCCGCCCTGCGAGCCGCCGGACGGATCGGATAACGTGGGAATCTTCGACCAGTCTTTGGTCTTGATCTTGCCGTCGTACTCGCCAAGCGGGTACGCCATGATCTGGTTCACCAGTGGCTGAATGGTCTTGCGATCCTGTGCGGTATCGTCGAGGAATGCGCGCGGGATCACATACGCGAGATTGGTGGGCGAGCGAAATACCTGCTTGATGCCTTTGGGCACACTACCGTTCCAGTTCGGACCGACCACCATGTAAAAGCCGGGCTTGGTCCCGTACATCTTGCCGACGCCGCCCAACGTATCGGTGCGCTGGTCACCGAGCTGGTAAAGCCAGAAACGGTCGCCGAAATCTGGCACCTGGAATACAACCGGCTCCTTCTCCAGCCACAGTAGGCCGAAGCCATAGACGACGTCCTGATTCGGTGTCGCGACGGCTCGCTCTTCCGGCTTGATGTAGTCGGTTAGCATCGTCAACCGGTTCAGCGGAGCCAGCGGCAACACGCCATCACCGAGGCCGGATTCGGGCACCTTTGAAAACACGATGTGGCGGTTGTGCATGTTCACCATCGGCCATCCCCAAATGTACGCGACCTTCGCAAGGTTACGTACGTAGGCCTCTGACATCTGGGTACCTGCCACCGGGCCGTGAGGAATTTTCTTGCTGACAGGGGGCACCGGTATACCCGGTGCAGTAGCGAATGAAACATTTGAGAGGGTGATCGCGGCTGCGACCAAGGCAATCCGAGTAACTCGCGTAAAAGCCGGCGAAGCAGCAGGCAATATCGTATCCATGACGGAGCCTTTGTCCGATTGTTAAAGGTGACGGAGCGCCGCATAGTTGGTTTCGCGGGGCAAGCTATCTCGCGTTAGTGAGTCGCTGCGCAGACGCGAACAACGAACCGAAGTGAGTGCGGCCGAGCGCATGCGTTCAATTCGACCGATATCACAAAACGGCCGTAGGGAAGATTTTTTTGTTTGGATGCATAAATGCAAGCCGACGCGATGAATGCAAGGCTGACACGCGTCTCTCGTGGGCGTCACGGCTAGCGATTACAGGACCGCGAGTCAGCGCCCGGCAGGTCCGCTTTCACGATGGAGCGGACATTCGAACGGCTGGGTGATCATGGTGGCCGCCGTCCCGTAACCGAATGCTGGCCGCCCGCACTCAATATCGCGCATTGTCGATCCCTATAAAATGGCAGCAACCCCGATTGATTGGAGACCTCCCATGATCCGATGGCTGCTGGCGATTGCCGTTGTGTTAAGCAGCGTCAGCGTGGTGACTCCGGCTCACGCAGACGTGGATTCAGACAAGGCCGCCATTTTGGAACGGCTGCAGCGTTGGACGATGGCGTTTAACGCTCGTGATGCAGCAGGAGTCTGTGACCTGTTCGCCCCTGATCTGGTTTCGACCGTTCCTGACGCGCTCGATGGCAGCCGAGACGCGATCTGCAGGAAGCTCAGTGCTGTGTTGGCGAAACCTGGGTGGCAACTCCATTACGACAGTCCTGATGTTCGCGAGATCATCGTTTCCGGCGATATCGCCGTCGTCCGGCTGTTCTGGACGCTGACTGCGCAGAAGGGTGGCGAGTCGAGCGTGAGTACGGAAGCGGGGATGGACATTTTCAAGCGCCAGCCTGATGGTAAGTGGTCCATTGCCCGGTTCATCTCGTTCAGCGCCACGCCGAACAAAGTGCTTGAGTAAGCGACCGCTAGCTGCGGCGAAGACCTGTTCCTGAGTTCAGCGTTCCTCGATAACTTAAGACCAGACAATTGCGGTCATTCGCGTATCCCGAATCCGCGCCCCTAAAAGCGTCGGATGACGGGAAACTCGAATAAATCTTGCCGCCCCCGTGCAGTCGTCAAAGATCGCCATGCATCCCCTCACGACTTCAATTCCTAAGCGTCGAAAACAACCACCGCGTTTCCAATAGCTTCCCGCTTTTAATGACCTCATGAGCCTTGCCGATCTTCATCGCAACGGCGAGTAAGGTTCCGGTATGCAAATCGTTGATGTCGCTTTCGCGATTTGCTGAGGAGCGCCCTTCGGCGGCCAGAGGCCGTCGGCGTAATGGCGTGTGCGCAGCGCAGCGCGCTCTTCCAGGCTGGAAAATCCCCAGATATGTGTGATGCGCGGTGGCCCGTCCAACGCGTACATGTTGACGACCAGATGTCTCGTGTAATCGCCCGCAGGCGCGATGGCATCGCGCCAACCGTTTAGGGTTGGCGCGAGACCGCCGGGCTTCAGGAAATAGGTTCTGAACTCGTAGAAGCTTCCGAACATCGCGGGCTCGACCTCCGGTAAGAAGGGGAACCGCGCATGGCGTTCCATGTTTATTCGTATCGCCGGGTCCGAGATTCCGAACGGTGCTGGATCCATGAGCGCGCGACTGCGCTCTTCCTCAAGCGCATCTGCGGTGTCGAACTGGCGCAGCAGTTTGACCTGGAAAAGCTCGCCGATCTCGGTACGCCATGCGCCCAGTAATCGGCCGGCGCCTTGCGCTATCCAGTCGTGCGCCGCAGCGGCCACAGCCCCCTCCGTAAGCGGCGCGCACGCAAGCGTAGTGAGTTCGTATTGCATGGCAGGCTCCAATGATTGAACTGAATAAAATCCCGCCCAACGACTGGTCAATGCGGGTGTCGGGTGGGGAGAGTAAGGACGAACTACCGCGCCTCGGCCAAATCGGCCGGCGACTGTTTGGACGAATAGTCGGCAAGCAGGCCAAAGAGAGGGTCCCATTCCTCGATGGTCAGCGCGCTGATAACACCCTTCTGTGCGAACGGGTCGTCGTCGATCATGCTTTGTATCTCCCCGCGGTTATCTGCCCGCATCACCAGGAAACCCGCCCGCAGCGGGGCGCCTCTGACGGGACCTGACGCCAGCAAACGGCATTGTTCGACCAGCGTTTTCAAATAATCGATGTGCGGAAGAACGTGCTTGTTCCACAGCGCTCCTTCCGGATGTTCCATGCGAACTATGAAATTGGCCTGCGCATCGCCGGATTACCTGCGCAAACATGGCGTACCGCGACAACCCGCTGATCTGGCTCGTCACGAATGCCTGAGTTTTGCTCCTTGGGCCTCGGAACTCAGCCGGACCTGGCAATTCCAGCGTAATGGCCGGGTGACAAAGGTGCCTGTGAAGGGGCGCTTGCGAATGAACGATTGGAGCGCCCTGCACCGTGCAGCGCGCGACGGCTTTGGCGTCTTGCTCGGCTATGAACATGCTGTTGCCGAGGACCTCGCGTCGGGCCACTTGATTCAGATACTCTCGGAATACGAAGGCCCTTTCCGACCGATCCATCTGCTCTACGCTGCCGACCGTCAAATGACACTCAAACTGCGCTGTTTTGTTGACCACGTCATGGAAACGTTGGGAGAGGGACAGGAGAAGTCTTGAGTTAGATGAGGATCGAGACTTCAAGTGGCCTGCCGTGCGACGCTTCTGTACGCGTCTCGCGTGATCTTGAGCGGGTTTAGCTAAGGTATTGCTCCCCGAACTTTTGATGTAAAATACTGTACATCCATACAGCTATTGATCATGTCCGATCCCAATGGAAACATCAGCATTCCCGGTCCTCGCGCGTCTTCGGCGTTGAACCGCTCCCATCCCGGAGCGCTCCGGTGACAGCCACGCGGCACATCGCGCATCTGGACATGGACGCTTTTTATGCGTCCGTTGAACTCCTGCGCTATCCCGAGCTTCGCGGTCAACCCGTCGTGATCGGCGGCGGCAGGAACGCCACGCCAGAAGAACTGCCCGACGGCACCCGCCGCTTCAAGCGGCTGCGCGATTACACGGGCCGTGGCGTTGTCACCACTTCGACCTACGAAGCGCGCGCGTTCGGCGTGTTTTCCGCCATGGGCATGATGAAAGCCGCCGTACTCGCGCCGGACGCCATCCTGCTGCCCACCGACTTCGATTCGTATCGGCACTACTCGCGTCTTTTCAAGGAGGCCGTGGCCACGTTCACCACGCAGATCGAGAACCGCGGTATCGATGAAATCTACATCGACTTGACGGACCTGCCGGGGGATCCCGCCGAGACCGCAGCACGCATCAAGCAGGCCGTGCGCGACGCGACCGCCCTGTCGTGTTCGATCAGCGTCGCGCCGAACAAACTGCTGGCGAAGATTGGCTCGGAACTCGATAAACCCGACGGCCTGACCATCCTCACCCCCGCTGACATCCCGTTGCGAATCTGGCCGCTGCCCGTACGCAAGGTGAACGGCATTGGGCCGAAGGCGAATGAAAAACTCGCGGCTATCGGCATCGAAACTGTCGGTGATCTGGCACGCGCGGACCCCGAGATACTGCAGGCCCGCTTTGGCCGGACTTACTCGGCATGGCTCATGGAAGTAGCCCAAGGTTTCGACGAACGGCCGGTGGTGGTCAGCTCCGAGCCGAAGTCGATGAGCCGCGAAACCACCTTCGAGCGCGACCTGCATGCACGCCACGATCGCGCGGAGCTGTCGGCGGCGTTCACCGACCTCTGTACGCGCGTGGCCGACGACCTGCGTCGCAAAGGGTACGAGGGACGCACGGTCGGCATCAAGCTGCGTTACAACGACTTCAGCACGGTCACGCGTGACCTGACGGTCCCGTTTCCAACAGCCGATGCAACGGAGATCCGTCGCGCTGCAACCGAGTGCCTGAAGCGCGTGCCGCTGGACCGGCGCCTGCGTTTGCTCGGTGTACGCGTGACGGCGTTACTGCCGGCGGGGTCCTATGTCGCCGAGCCGCAATCCGTTCAGGGCGAATTGCCGTTCGCGGCGGACTGATCAATAGAGCAAGGAATAGCCAGCAAAGGAATCGACGTGTTTCAAAACGATCTGTTCGATGCCGTACCGCTCGACCTTGTGGAAGACGCCGAAAGCGGGATTCGTTACCTGCCCGGCGTGATCCCGCAGGCGATCTCACGCGCGTGGTTTGAGCAGACGCTTGACCATGTGACGTGGGGCAATCAGCGTCGCTTGATGTACGACCGCGAGGTCGATGTCCCGCGGCTGATGGCGCATTTCTCGCTGGACGCACCGGACTTGCCGGAACCGCTGATGGAGGCAGCCGTGCAAGTGCGCGCGATTGCCGGCGCGCAGTTTAATAGCGTCGGTTTGAATCTGTATCGCGATGGCAACGACAGCGTCGCGCCTCATAACGACAAGACCCAAGGGCTCGTGCAGAAAGCGCCTATAGCAATCCTTTCGCTGGGGGCGACCCGACGCATGACAATCCGCGCGAAGTCGGGCAAGGGCCGCACGCTCAATGTGGACCTGCACGCGGGCAGCGTGCTCCTCATGAGCTACGCCTCGCAATTCACGCATAATCACGGCATACCGAAGATGAGCGGCGTCGATGGGCCGCGCATCAGCCTTGCATTCAGATGCTTTGATGCTTCAACGCTCAAGCAGCGCTAAGCAGTTAGCAGCATTTCTTGTTTCAACCCTTAAGGGTTACGCCAGCAACGCGTGAAACGGGCCGTGGTATTTTTGTTTGTCTAACGATCTGGCCGCGTCAGCACTCAGCCGATTCATATGAACAACCGGGTCCGATATTTATCGGCGATCTGCATCAACGTACTCTTCCCGTGGCTCGCCTATCACCTTGCGTATCCGCAGTGGGGCCACTCGGGAGCATTGGCTGCGTCCACGCTGCCGCTGATAGCGTGGATGACATGGGACCTTCTGCGCTTTCATCACTTCGATGCGCTCAGCGCGATCGTACTGGTCGGTACTTTATTGTCGCTGGCGGTTTCATCTTTTATCGACAACGCTCATGCGCGGCTTTTTGAAGAGCCTGTCATCTCGGGTTTGATCGGCATCGCGTTTTTGATCTCACTCGCGTTTCCAAGGCCACTCGTGTTCTATCTCGGACGATCGACCGTCGCCCGCGAACAGGACGGAGGAACGGCTCAGTTCGAACAATGGTGGCGTGACAATCCCGATCTCGTAGCGGTCATTCAAAAGATGACGCTGGTATGGGGATTGGGGCTGACGGCCGAGAATGCCGTGCGGCTGGTGCTTGATATCGGCTGGGAAGACGCGACGTGGATTACTGTCGCTTCCACCATTCTGCGATATGCAGCATACGGTGGATTGACGCTATGGACCTTCCTTGAAAGAAGGCGCATGAAGCGAACGAGTCCGCCGGCCTTGCCCGTGAAGTGAATCGCGAGCCTGAAGCACCAGGGAGACGCTGGCGTTCACCGCCTCCCTGCGCTCGCTAGACAACAAGAACGCTGCTAGTTAAAACGCTTCCCAATCAGCAGCGCCAGCCAATGCAACGGGCTTCGCTTTCTCTTTGATCAGCGCCGGTGTCTTGAGCCCTGCCGCGGCCGCAACTACGCTCGAACTCACAGCAATCGCGCGTTTCTTCGGTACCGCTAGCGCACGATGCGCAACACCGTGCGCCGCGCCATGCGAAGGTTTCGCGCCAAGCGCCGGCTTGACATCCAGGCCCCGGTCGTCCAACTGGAACACAGAAACTGCCGCCTTCAACGCGCCCGCCTGATCTTCCAGCGATTGCGCAGCGGCCGCGGCTTCTTCCACCAGCGCCGCATTTTGCTGGGTGACTTCATCCATTTGCGTGACCGCGCGCGCTACTTGTTCAATACCGCTGCTCTGCTCTTCGGACGCCGCTGCAATCTCGCCCATGATGTCCGTCACGCGCTGCACCGCGCCGATGATTTCCGACATCGTGCGGCCCGCATCGCCCACCAGCGTCGTGCCGGTTTGCACGCGCGAGACCGATGTATTGATCAGTTCCTTGATCTCCTTCGCAGCCGCTGAAGACCGTTGCGCGAGACTGCGGACTTCTGCCGCGACCACCGCGAAACCTCGTCCTTGCTCGCCCGCACGCGCCGCTTCCACCGCTGCGTTCAACGCGAGGATGTTGGTCTGGAACGCGATGCCTTCGATGATCGTGATGATGTCGGCGATCTTCGTCGAACTCTGGTTGATGTCACCCATGGTGGTGACCACTTGTGAAACCACCGAGCTGCCCTTGTTCGCAATGTCCGACGCATTGGCGGCCAACGAGCTCGCCTGACGCGCGTTTTCTGCGTTCTGCTTCACGGTGCCGGTCAACTCGTCCATGCTCGATGCCGTTTCCTGCAGCGCCGACGCCTGCTCTTCCGTACGCGAAGACAAATCGATATTGCCAGCCGCAATCTGCTTGGTCGCCGATGCAATGGACTCACTGCCCGAGCGTACCGTGCGTACCGTATTCACCAGGCTGGCCTGCATCTTCGCGAGACCCGAGAGCAGTTGTCCCATCTCGTCACGCGAGGTGACAATCAGCTCGCGGCGCAGATCGCCGGCGGCAATGGCATCGAATTGCGCAAGCGCTTCTTCGAGCGGACGCCCGATCGAACGACGCAGTGACAGCCACGAGAACATGGCGGCCGCGAGACCCGCCAAAATTGACGCGATGCTGATAAGACGGAAGTCGCCGAACGATTCCTGCGAGTTGTCGTAGTCGCTCTTGGCTGAGTCGAACTGGTACTTGCGAAGCGCTTCGCCAAACGCGGCCAGCTGGTTGAACGCAACCTGCATGGCTTCGGCGGAAGCGACGATCTTGTCTGCATCGTTCGCCCTGATATTGGCGTAACCGTCGTCCATCAGCTTCTGGAGTTCAAGGCGCTTGGCCTGGAAGTCCTCAGCCAGTTTGTGTTCGCCCGGTCCCTGCGGCAGCGCCGCGTAGGTCGCCCATTCCTTGTCCGCGCGCGTGCGCATCAAGGTGCCGCGTCCAATGGCGGTTTCCGCCGCCTCGGGCTTGCCAACCAGCAAGGCCGCCCGATCGAAACTGAGCCGCTCACGGGCGGTGAACATTTCGGCGTTGCCGGCCGCGACAGCGCTAGGCATCTGGTTCATGTAGAGGCCGCGTGTCGTGTCGTTACCGCGGCTCATTCCCCAAAGCCCCAGTCCGCCAATCACGATCAGCAACAGACCCAGAAGCGCCATGGCAATACCCAGGCGACCTTTAATCGTCGAAAACATGTCGTCTCACTTTTCATATCTCACATCGATATCCGAGCGGTGGCGCGCGTCGATGCTGCGAAACGCAACCGAGGCTGGCGGCGTCATCCGGCCCATACCCTTTAACGGCAAACATGAGCGTCTCTTTAGAGATTGCTTACATCGCGTTAGTTTACATTTCAATAATTATTGAAATGTAAAACCGTTTGTCGTACGCTTTGGCGCATGAACTCAAACACCGTAGTCCGCGCACTGGGCGCACTTGCGCACGAGTCGCGGCTGGCAATCTTTCGGACGCTGGTCGTGGCGGGTCCTGACGGTCTCGCGGCCGGCGACATTGCCCAGCAACTCGGCGTCTCGCCATCGGGTCTATCTTTTCATCTGAAAGACCTTTCGCACGCCGGACTGGTGGATGCACGTCAGGATGGGCGCTACATTTTCTATTCAGCGAACTTCGACGCCATGAGCGGGCTCATTGGCTTCCTCACCGAAAATTGCTGCGAAGGCGGCACGTGTTCGGTGAAGATGTTGTCGAAACGTTCTCGCTAACAGCGTGCGTAAAGAGCTAGTCGCTCTTAAACAATTCATGGAGACTCATTGCATGACCATCACGATTTACCATAATCCCGCTTGCGGCACGTCGCGCAATACCCTTGCGCTGATCCGCAATGCAGGCGTTGAACCGGAAGTGATCGAGTACCTCAAGACGCCGCCGACTCGCGACACGCTTTCCAAAACGATCAAGGATGCGGGGCTCAGCGTCCGGCAAGCGATCAGGGAGAAGGAGAAACTGTTCACGGAACTCGGTCTCGCTAATGCGGCCCTGACAGATGAACAGTTGCTCGACGCCATGCTGGCGCACCCTGTTCTCATCAATCGCCCCTTCGTGGTGACGCCTGCAGGCACGCGTTTATGCAGGCCGTCCGAATTGCTTCTGGAGATACTGCCCGATGCACAGAAAGGGCCGTTCAGCAAGGAAGGCGGTGAGGTTGTGATCGACGCCAAAGGCAAGCAGGTTCGCTAATGTCATCAGGAATGCCTAATATCAGCCACGCGCATGTCGACGTTCCGAGTATCGACAAGCTGGCGCCTGAATCTGTTGCAACCCATCCGCCGCGAATTCTGCTGCTGTATGGCTCGCTTCGCCCCACTTCATACAGCCGCCTCCTCACCCTGGAGGCCGAACGCATCCTCAATCATTTTGGCGCCGAGACAAAAGTCTTCGACCCGCACGGCTTGCCGATCACCGACAGCGTTCCAGCCGAGCATCCGAAAGTAGCGGAGCTACGCGCGTTATCCGCGTGGTCGGAAGGACAAGTCTGGTGCAGCCCGGAACGGCACGGAACGCTCACCTCGGTATTCAAGAACCAGATCGACTGGATCCCGCTCGAAATTGGCGCTGTGCGGCCCACGCAAGGCCGCACGCTCGCGGTCATGCAGGTCAGCGGCGGATCGCAGTCGTTCAATGCGGTGAACGCATTGCGTGTCCTCGGCCGATGGATGCGGATGGTGACCATCCCGAACCAGTCATCTGTCGCCATGGCGTACAAGGAGTTCGATGCCGACGGCCGCATGAAACCGTCGGCCTATTACGACCGGGTGGTGGACGTCATGGAGGAGCTGATCAAGTTCACGCTGCTCGTGCGCGATCGTTCGTCCTACCTGACTGACCGGTATAGCGAGCGCAAGCAAGCGTCGCCGGTCGTGGCCTCGCTCGCAAACGCCGCGATGACTCATGAAACCGCTGCCCCGGATGATGACGATGTGGAGTAAAGCCGCAATAGCGTGTCGTACGCCTTGACTTCATTCCTCTCCAACGGATATTTTCGGTGCTGACGGATTGCTCGTACGAGCACGAGCATTGGGTTAGCGGTCAGAAGCCGCCCATGACAACCGATGGAGACAAGAATGAACAACACACTCGCCCGACGCTCTGCGTGCGGCCTCGTTGCGGCAGCCATCCTGAGCATCACCGCGAGCACGGCGCATGCAGCGGCCGACTCAGTCAAGCTTGGCTTCATTACAGATCTTTCAGGGCTCTACTCCGACTCCGACGGTCAAGGAGGTCTCGAAGCCATCCGCATGGCGATCGACGATTTCGGCGGCAAGGTGAACGGCAAGCCCATCGAATTGCTTTATGGCGATCACCAGAACAAGGCGGACATTGCGGCGTCGAAGGCGCGCGAGTGGATTGACCGCGACGGGGTCAACGGGATCATCGGCGGCACGAATTCGGCGACCGCGCTCGCGACCAACCAGATTGCCGCTGAAAAGAAGATTCCGTACATCAACGTGGGCGCGGGTGTTGATGCGCTGACCAACGAGCAATGCACGCCCTATACGGTCCATTACGCCTACGATACCGTCGCGCTTGCCAACGGCACCGGCCAGGCCGTGACGAAGCAAGGTGGCAAGACCTGGTACTTCCTGACGGCCGATTATGCGTTCGGAAAGGCGTTGGAAAAGAACACGTCGGAGGTCGTGAAGGCGAATGGCGGCCAAGTGCTCGGCGCGGTGCGGCATCCGTTATCGGCATCGGATTTCTCGTCGTTCCTGTTGCAAGCGCAGGCGTCGAAAGCACAGGTCCTGGGGCTTGCAAACGCAGGCGGCGACACCATCAACTCGATCAAGGCCGCGAAGGAATTCGGCATCACCAAGTCGATGAAAATCGCCGGCTTGCTGATCTTTCTCACGGACATCCACAGCCTCGGACTGGAGACTGCCCAAGGTCTCCTGGCCACCGATAGCTGGTACTGGAACAAGGATGCCGTGACGCGTAAATGGGCGGAGCGCTACTTTGCGAAAATGAAGAAGATGCCGACAAGCTTGCAGGCCGCGGACTATTCGGCCGCAACCACTTACCTGAAAGCAGTGCAGGCGGCGGGTTCAACTGACAGTACGAAGGTCATGGAAGAACTGCACAAGATGAAGATTGACGACATGTACGCCAAGGGCTATATCCGGCCCGACGGCACCATGATTCACGATATGTATTTGATGCAGGTGAAGAAACCGTCGGAGTCGAAGGAGCCGTGGGATTTCTATACGATCACCGCGACCATACCCGGCGAGCAGGCATTCGGGTCCAAGGCCATATCGCGTTGCGCGTTGTGGAAGTAAAGAGCAGTTCGGCAAACGATGAAGGAACGCCGGCGCATGACGTGACAGTCATGCGCCGGATGGAGGCTCAGGAGCGGTAGTCGGGAAGGTCGCTCGCTATCAGGCGCAGCGCT
The DNA here is from genome assembly GCF_047608185.1 of Caballeronia eucalypticola. NCBI lineage: Bacteria > Pseudomonadati > Pseudomonadota > Betaproteobacteria > Burkholderiales > Burkholderiaceae > Caballeronia > Caballeronia eucalypticola. Next base: position 226,320 of record NZ_JBLKRU010000005.1, on the reverse strand, counting down.
GCTTGCCATGCGAGTTCGATGATGGTGTCCGCATTTTCCGAGCCAAACTGCCGCGCGGTGAGTTCGCGAACATGCTCTGGCGGTATCCGCAGTTGCACGCCTCCGGCCAGTGCCTGCACCTGCGCCTGGCAAGCGCGTTCGAGAAAGTAGATTTCGTGAAACGCGTGCGCGGCCGTGGCGCCGCCTGCGAGCAGACCGTGGTTGCGCAGGATCATCGCCTTGTGCGGACCGAGATCGGCGACCAGGCGCGCACGTTCGCCGAGGTCAAGCGCAATGCCTTCATAGTCGTGGTAACCCAGCTTGCCGTAGAACTTCAGCGCATGCTGGCTGATAGGCAAAAGCCCTTGCTCTTGTGCCGACACAGCCGTCCCCGCCGCCGTATGCGTATGCACGACGAACGCAATATCCTCGCGCGCCATGTGAACTGCCGAGTGGATCGTAAAGCCCGCCTCATTGACGATAAACAGCTCGGGCGTATCGCGCGCACGCTCGTCAATCACCTTGCCTTCGTAGTCGATCTTCACAAGATCCGACGCGCGCATTTCGTGGAACAGCACGCCGTATCGATTGATCAGGAATGCGGGTTTTGAGCCGGGCAAACGCGCGGTAATATGCGTGTCGATCATGTCCGTCATGCGGAAATGCGCCATTAGCCGATACAACGCCGCGAGATCCTCGCGGACCTTTTGTTCGGCTGCCAGAATAGGCGATGTAGTCGTTTCCATGATCTGTTCCTTCCTCCCAATGACGCAGTCTTAGACTTAACAACGAAGCTTGATCATGCCTTAACAACGTCTTAGCGACGCTTCACGCCCGGCAGCACGCACAGCATTTCATAAAGCAGGTTCGCGCCCAGCAGCGACGTATTCCCGCTCGTATCGTAAGGTGGCGACACTTCGACCAGATCGCATCCGATCAAGTCAAGCCCATGACAACCACGGATGATTTCCATGCCTTGAATTGTCGTCAGGCCGCCAATCTCCGGCGTACCCGTGCCCGGTGCCCACGCCGGATCGATACCATCAATGTCGAAGCTCAGGTACACCGGACCGCCCGCCACCTTGGCGCGGACTTCGGCCATCAGCGGATCTAGCGACTTGTGCCAGCACTCTTCCGCCTGCACCACGCGAAACCCTTGCCGGCGGCTCCAGTTGAAGTCATCGGCCGTATAACCCTGCGCACGCAAGCCGATCTGCACTACCCGCTCGCAATCGAGCAGCCCCTCCTCCACCGCGCGTCGAAACGTCGTGCCGTGGGCGATCTTCTCACCGAACATATGGTCGTTGACATCGGCGTGCGCATCGACATGCACAAGGCCAATCTTGCCATGCTTGCGGTGCAGCGCGCGCAGGATCGGCAGCGTAATGGTGTGATCGCCACCGAGCGTCAGCGGCACCACACCTTGCTCGACGATGCGGTCATACGACTCTTCGATGATCCGGACCGCGTCCAGCAGATTGAACGTATTGATGGCGACGTCGCCAATATCCGCCACTGACAGCGAGTCGAACGGCGCGGCGCCGGTCGCCATGTTGTAAGGCCGGATCAGGACGGACTCGGCGCGAATCCCGCGCGGGCCGAATCGGGTCCCGGCGCGCAGCGACGCGCCAATGTCCAGCGGCACGCCAATAAACGCAGCGTCCAGGCCCTCAGCGGAAGCGAGATGCGGTAAGCGCATCATGGTGGCAATGCCGCCAAAGCGCGGCATTTCATTACCGCCGAGCGGTTGATGAAAGATCTTTTCCATGGCACGTCCTCACATTGATTCGTCGAAATATCTGGATTGAATTCTGGCGCTGACCGGCGCACCGACAAAGTGCTGGTGCGAAATATTTAGTTCAGTTATTTCTAAAGTATCGGCACGTCCGGCCCGAGGGCATTGCTTCACCGCCTTTACAAGGCCGATCGCTTGCCGGCATTTACCGTATTCGATGGAGTGAGAAGTGGCCACAGTATTGCCTGAAGCACGCCTGCTACGCATTTTTACCTGCGTGATCCGGCACCAGGGTTTTGCCGCGGCGCAGCAGGAGCTCAATCTTTCCACATCGGCGATCAGCACCTACATGAGCCAGTTGGAGTCGCTGGTGGGAGTGGTGTTGTGTCATCGCGGGCGCGGCGGGTTTAGCCTGACGCCGAAAGGCGAGGAGTTTCATCAGGAAGCGTTGCGGATGCTTGGTGAAGTCGATGGGTTCGAGCGTTACGCCGCCGGGCTGCGCGGAGAATTGCGCGGCAGTATCAAGCTTGGTGTGCTGGATTCCACGGTCAGCGATAAATCGTTGCCGCTCTCCGAAGTCATTGGTGCGTTTGCGCGCGAACATCCGTCGCTGCATGTGCATCTGCATGTGCAAAGCCCCTACGAATTGCAGCTTAGCGTACTGGGCAATCGCCTTGATCTGGCGATCGGCGCCTTTCAATTACGCATGAACGGGTTGATCTACCATTCGCTTTATCGCGAGCAGCACTGGTTGTATTGCAGCGATAGCCATCCGCTTTTCAACGAGCACAACATTCCGCAAGAAACGATCAGCCAGCAGCGGATGGTCGGGCGCGCGTACTGGAGTCAGACAGAGCTGGCGCGTCATGGGTTCAAGCGTAGCGAAGCGACGGTGGACAGTATGGAAGGGCAACTGATCCTGATTCTATCCGGCGCGTTTATCGGCTTTCTACCCGAACATTATGCGCAGGCCTGGGTCGACAAGGGCCGGCTGCGCGCGCTCGCACCGGCAGGGTTCGGCTATCAGGCGCCATTTGCGTTGATCGTCAGGCGGGGGCGTTCAAAGGAACCTTTGGTTCAGACATTCCGCGATACGTTGAAAGAGCATCTTGGGCGCTAGCGCTAGCGGTATTGCGTTCATGCACTGGCGCTGCAAAACGCACAACGTCGAAAAATAAGGGAATAATTTGCCACGCTGGTTCGTTTAATTCATGAGCGCGGTACATCGCGCCAGCGGTTGGTACGCGCTCGTCCAACATTCATGGGGAAACAAATGAACTTCAAACGCATTGCATCGATGTTGCTGGCTGTCCTGACCGTCTCGCTCGCCATGTCCCTTGCCGGATGCCAAACCGATGGCGCCGCTTCAGGGTCGAGTTCTGGCGGAAGCTCCAGCAGCGGCGGCTATTGATCTCGCCCGAGCGCTCACTTATTAAAGCCCAATGAAAGCATCGCGTCGATGATCGTGTTCCGGATGCTGGGACCGTGAACGGCCCGCCTCGTCCCCCCGGAGTGCCGGAGTCTGATTTCCAGCAGGCGTTGGCAGCATTCAGGGCGATCGCGGGCCAGAGCGCCGTTCTCTCGGGAGACGGTGCGGCGCAGCCATATCTGGATCCGTTCGCGCCCGGAGATGCGCACGCTTACGAAGCGTCGGCCATTGTGCTGGTATCGGATGTCGAGCAGCTTCGTGCCGTGCTCAGCGTAGCGAACCGGTATGGCGTGCCGTTGTGGAGCGTATCGACCGGACGCAACTTCGCTTACGGCGGCGCGGCACCGCGACTTAAAGGCTGCGTCGTGCTGGACTTGCAGCACATGAATCGCATCATCGAGATCAATGAGACGCTTGGTTATGCGCTGGTCGAACCGGGCGTCAGCTACTACGATCTTTATCAGGCACTTCAAGCGCGAGGCATCGGCCTGTGGCTTGATCCACCGGCTGCCGGCTGGGGCAGCGTGGTCGGCAATACACTGGAGCGCGGCTTTGGCACAACCCCGTACGGGGATCACGCAGCCATGCAGTGCGGAATGGAAGTGATGCTGGCGAACGGCGAGGTGGTCCGCACCGGCATGGGTGCAATGAACAATAATCAGGACTGGCAAGTATTCAAGGCAGGTTTTGGTCCTTCCTACGACGCCATGTTCATGCAGTCGAATTTTGGCATTGTGACCAAGCTAGGCATCTGGTTGATGCCGAAACCCGAGGGCTACATGCTCTGTACATACAAGTTCCGGCACGACGCCGATCTTGAGAGCATTGTCGAGACGCTACGTCCGTTGAAACTCGATGACACGATGCAAAGCAACGCGGTCATCGAAAGTGCGGTGCGGTGGGCTGCGGGCGTGTCGACACGCAAGCAATGGTACGACGGCCCTGGTGCAATGCCCGATTCGGCGATAGAAACCATGACGCGCAAGCTCGGCATAGGCCGCTGGAACCTTCGCTTCTGCTTGTATGGTCCCGAAGCGCTGGTGAAGGCGCGTCGCGATGTGATACACCAGCGCTTCTCAGCCATCGCAGAAGCCGACTTGATCGAATCACCCTATACGCTTGCCAACGTTGAACCCAAAGGCGGCGGCGATCGCAGTCAGGTCGGCATTCCTAATCTTGACGCATTCAACTTGCTGAACTGGCGCGGCGGCTCGGGCGCACATGTTGATTTCTCGCCGGTGTGTGCGCCGCTTGGCCGCGATGCCGTCATGCAATATCGAATGATCAGGGATCGGGCGGCGCAGCATGGCTTCGATTACTACGGCGGTTTTACAGCCGGCCCGCGCAGCATGCACCATATTTTTGCGGCAATCTTTAATCGTGACGACCCGGCGCAATCTCGCGATGCGGGTGAACTGCTGAAGACATTGATCAACGACTTCGGCGCGGCGGGTTATGGTCAATACAGAACCCACCTCGCCTTCATGGATCTCGCTGCATCCCAGTATGATTTCAACGACCATGCATTGATGCGCATGAGCGAGAGCATTAAGGATGCGCTCGATCCGAACGGCATTTTATCGCCGGGAAAACAAGGTATCTGGCCCAGGAAGTTCAAGGAGCGCGACTGATGAAAACGGGTCGGCGTGATTTCCTTGTTACTGCGTCGCTCGCAACCGTATGCATGCGAGGGTCATGGTCTGCAACCTTACCAAGCGAGCACGTAACGTCTGGTCACGCGCTTACCATCGTCTTCGACGAACACCTTGCAGATAGTCACGCGTTTGCTATCAGAGCACGCGCGATGGGCGCACGCATTGTGCCGCTGGGAAACGATATCGGCAGGCTATGGCTCAAGCGCTTGATGCCTCTGGCCACTTCGCCTGGGAACACCATCGCGGGACTGACGACACACGCCAATGCATTCTTGCTGACCCGTTTCGCACAAGGCATCGGCTTGCAGGTTGCTCAGGGCATCAGCGAGACGCATGTGGCGTCCGGCACGCTAGTCATGTGGCAACTGGATGCTGACGGCGCCCGGACGTCCTCCTGATTGCAGCCATCGCTCTGCGAGCCTTTCACCGAATCAACGCGATCATCCGAACCCAGCGCGACGCAACCGCGCAATCGGTAAGAAAGAGTGTATGCACCCCATCATCGCGCGTAAAAGTCCCACTGCTCTCCGCTAAAATAACATGGCTATGAATGCCCTTACAGCCCCATTAAGGTGCTGCTTTATGTGTGCTAGCGCACCCCGTTTCAGAAGCATGCTTATGGTTGTGATGTAGCGCACACATCTGAAGGTTTTCCCGTTGGTCCCCGTAATCGGCGCCGATACACTTTGGTCAGATCGTAAAACCGGGGAAGGCAATGCAACCGATGACGGGCTTCGTGCTGTACGGCGTCTGCGCAGCAATAGTCGCCGCAATCGCTGGCAAGAAAGGACTGAGCTGGAGCGCGTATCTCCTTGTGATGCTGCCCTTGGGACCGGCGGTCGCAATCATTCTGCCGCTCTTCACTCAGGGCTCGGCAAACAGCGTCATGACAACAGCACTCGTTTTTTGCGTGCCGCTTGCAGCGCTGATGATCGCACTGTTCAGCAAGGGACCGACGACACTGACATCGGGCACCGAATCACGCGAACAAAAAGGCGCTTGAGCGCGGCAAGCGTTCGATTTCAAACCAACGCAACTCCATTCATACGCGGATTGCCCGCACATCAATCGCGACACATTTCATCCCGAACAAAAATAACGGCGCCTGTCATCGCATGACAGGCGCCGTTATTCAACAGCCCAAACCGGGCTCGCTCAGGCCGCTACCGGCTCTTCTTCCACTGCAAGTACCGTCATCGGCTTCGACGGCGTTCCGTACGCGTAATCGAGCGTCATGCGCATATAGTCGTAGCTCTTGCGAATGGCAGCACGCACCTTGTTGATCGTCTCCACCGGCGGATTGGTGCCGAGCAACGTTGCCACGATGTCCAGGGCCATCCACGGGTGCTCATCGTCGTAATGAGCGTGCACTTTGAGCCAGCGCATTGCGGACTTGCGGATCGGTTCCGGAAAGGTCAGCGCGTACGTTTCTTCCGAGCAGACGAAACACGAAAAGTCACCCGTTGCGCCTTCCACTGCATAGTTCGTTGCCGCCACCGCCACCGCCAACTCGTCAGTAAGGCTCACATGCCCGCACCAATGCGCGAGTGCATGCATTTCGCTCGGCACTTCTTGCGACAGCAGGTCATCCAGTCCAAGCCCGCTTGCCCCTGCCCATTGCAGCCAGTGCTTGGCATGCATGTTCTCAACCCGGATGTTCTGGATGAGGTAAGACCGTGCCATCCCCTCGCCATGCGAATGACCGAACCGTGCTTTCATCAGGTTCGACGCCATGAACTGTGGAAACTGCTCGATCACGGGGAAAAAACCAATCAGAAAACGTTGCGTGCTTTCGATATCGAGCGTCGCGTCCTTCATGGCCTTGCACAACGGGTGATAGACAACCTTGCTCTTCGCTTCTTCGCAATCCTTGACTACGTCCTGGAGCCATTGCGGATAGCTGGAAACGTTCTTGAGTTCGCCGGTACGGGTGAAGTCGGTATTCATCGGATGATCTCTCACAGGAATGGGTTTCAGGTGTTGGGCCGCGGCATCCTATGCGGGCAAGCCGTATCTCAACTCGCCATCGTGATGCCCGCCAAGCATCGGGGAGCAAGAGCATTTCCTATATGCAGGCGCGCACATTTCGCGGAACATTTAATCAAAACCATTTCTTCAGACAGCATCGCAACGACGCCCTTTTTTCGACGCGCAGCAGTGCCGCGGCCCGAGACGTCAGGCCGGTGAAACAGTTGATAGATCAAAGACCTGCAGAGGATTTGATGCATTTCGCTCGAGATGTTTATTGGCACGGCGGATTGAATCAGGCAGGTGCCGCGTCACTCGCTGCGGGCGCGTTTGCACTACATTTTGTCGGTGGCGAACTATGCGGTTCTGCTCAAGCGGCCAGCTTGGCGAGACTCATGGCAGGACGAGTTGCCTCTGGCGGATAGACATGCCAGGCGCCGTCGTCATGGCGGAAAAAGAACAACGTGAAGGTGCTGAATTCGAAGCTGACCGTGAGACGCGACGTCCGTTCCACTGCAATGCAAACGCACGGATTGCGCCCTGCGCGAAGACGATGAATGGAGCGTACGTGCAGATGCCCGGCACTCGCGGCGCCTAGCCATTTCTCAACGAGTACGCGTAAGGACTGCTCCGACGCAAGCATAATATTCTCCGAGATTTGCATTCCAATTACCCGATGAGACCATGGTAGAAGCGCAATAAACGCTTGTCCGTCGGGAGAGGTCGATTAAGGCTTCAGCCGCGGCTGGTTTTTCTGTCGGAATTTCCTTACGAGCCGTCACGCTCGGAAGTCAAACCATGTTTGATTGCATAGCGGATCAGTTCGGCGTTGTTTTCAATACCGAGCTTTTGCATGAGGCGCATCTCGTGCGTGCTGATAGTCTTGGCACTCAGCACGAGCACGTCGGCTTATCTCATTGACACTCTTGCCCGCCGCCAAAAGATGCAGCACCTGGAACTCACGGTCGGACAGAATCTCGTGCGGCGCGGCGCCGCTGGAATGGGTATCGAAGACCATGACGTCGACCAGCTTCGGATCGATGAACCGTCCGCCACCGGCGAGCTTGCGAATGGCGGCAAGCAGGATGTAGGATCGCTATCCTTCGTGACATAGCCGGTTGCACCCGCACGCACCGCGCGCGCAACGACCTGCGCTTCGTTGTGGATGCTGAGCACCAGGACCGGCAGCGCCGGGTATCCGGTGCGCGCGCGCCGGATCAGGTCGACGCCGCTGATACCGGGCATCGTCATGTCCAGGAGCAATAGGTCTACGCAGCAGCTACGCAGTTTCTCGATCACCTCGACACCCTGCGCCGCTTCGCCTGCAACTTCAATGTCCGTTGTCGTCGCCATGATCTGCTTCAGTCCGCCGCGCACGATGGCGTGATCGTCGGCTATCAGGATCCGGATCATGGGCGTTCGCCGCCGCCCAATGGAACATGAATCGATACAACGGTGCCAGTTTCAGGCGAGCTGTCAATGCGCAGAGATCCCCCAATTAACCGCGCGCGCTCGCTCATACCTAGCAGTCCGTATGAATATCCCTTGCGTGCTGCCGCGGGATCGAAACCACAGCCGTCGTCGCTGACGTAGAGGTCAAGCGTTGTCTCGGTGTTGGTCAAGGTGACGTCCACGCGCGACGCGCCCGCATGACGTGCAACGTTGGTCAGCGACGCCTGCACGATACGAAACACTGCAGTCGCATGAGCATCGTCGAGAACCGGCTCGCGGCCATTGATCCAGAGCTGGCATGACAGGCCCTTGCGTCGGCCGAAGTCCTCCACGAGCCACTCCAGCGCCGACACAATGCCGAAGTCGAGCGCCGCAGGCCTCAGGTGACTTGCGACGTTGCGCACCATCCAGATCATCTTTTCAACCAGCTCGCGCATGTCATCGGCTTTTCTGCCGGCATCCGCGTCATGGGCCAGGCGCATCTTGAGCAATGAAACGTCCATCTTCAACGCGGTCAGCAACTGCCCGAGCTCGTCATGAATTTCCATCGCGATGCGTTTTCTTTCTTCCTCACGGATTGCTTCCATGTAGGCGGATAACTCGCGTAATTGCTCGCGCGATTCCAGCAACGCGTGCTCTATGCTCTTGCGCTCGGTGATGTCCTGGATCGTGCCGACCAGCTTTAACGGCTGCATGGCGGCATCGACATCGACGCCAGCGCCGGGCATGACCTCGGCCTGGAACTGGACGATGCGCGCCACGCCGTCGGCGCCCTTGACGCGGCAATCAAGGCCGCAGGGCTGCCGTTCATCGAGCAACGCCCGCACGGCATGCCGCACCAGCGCCCGGTCCTCGCGATGCACCGTTGCAAGGAAAGTGCGGTAGTCCGGCCGCGAGAACTGCGGCGCCAACCCGAGGATCCGATACATCTCGTCGGACCAGTGGATCACGCCCGCCTTGGTGTCCCACTCCCAGTCACCCAGCCGCGCAAGCCGTTGCGCGTTCGCGAGACTCGCCTCGCTCGCCCGCAATTTTCCCTCGGCCAGTTTGCGTGCCGTCACGTCATTGAGGCCGACATAGATGGCCGGCGAGTCGTCGAAGCTCGCCACCCGGGCGGTCAGCATTGCCCAGAACGTGCTGCCGTCCGGCCGCCTGAAATTGACTTCAGTGTTGCGAAGGCCGCCGTACATGCGAAGCTGGCGCACCAGCCTGTCGCGCGTCGCGGGCTCCACGTAGAAATCGATGACATGAAGGACCGTATCGGTCCGGCAGACGAGGCCGAACAACTTTCGAAACGGCTCGTTCATGTAGAGCAGCGAGCCATGCGGCATCGACGTGATGCAAAACGGCAGCGGACTGGTCTCCACGATGTTGCGGAACCGCACCTCGCTCGAGAGCAACTTCGTTTCCGCCCGCCTGCGCTCGTCTATCTCGAGCCGCAGGCTCGCATTCGCCTGCGCGAGTTCTGCGGTGCGTTGCGCGACCCGCGCCTCGAGTTCGTCACGGGCCCGCGCCAGCGCCGCTTCGGCCTGCTGGCGCACACTCACTTCATTCGACAACTGCCGGTTCTGCACGACAAGCTGCTTGTGCATCGCGCGTAACGCCAGATGCGTACTGATCCGCGCCATCATTTCGTCGATGCGGACAGGCTTCGTCACGTAGTCCGCGCCGCCGGCAGCGAAACCCTGGACGAGGTCTTCGATGCTGGTCAGCGACGTCATGAAGATCACCGAGATGTCCCGCGTGCGTTCGTCCGTCTTCAGCCGGCGACAAGTCTCGAAGCCGTCGATGCCGGACATCTTCACGTCGAGCAAGATCAGGTCCGGCTGCGAAAACTGCGCGCGTTCGAGCGCCTCCTCGCCATCGAGCGCTACCAGCACGCGAAAGCCCTGGTCGGCGAGACTGTCCACCACGAGCCCGAGATTGGCTGGTGTGTCATCGACAATAAGGATTGCCGGCGGCTCGCTGACGCTGCCGCCCAGGTTGGCGCTTGTTTCGCTCATGACGCCGCCCTTGCCTCAAGATGCTGCTCGACTAGCCTATCTCGATCGAAAGAAACGGAAAGAACCTGATGTCCTCCAGCTTTCAAATTCATTCAAATTCGCTGGCAAGAAAGGTTGACGCAAATTACCGACGCAGCCCTAACCGTTTGCCGCGAGAGTAAACGGACCGAACGAGTTCCCCAGAATCTCGTCGATGCGATCCGCGAGGTCGCACAGCACGCCCGACTCGTCTACATCGAGTGTTTCCGCGTGGAATTTCCGAAGCTCCCACATGGTGTCTGCAAGACGCCTGATCGATATGGGTCCGCTATTGATCAGCGGCCAGCAGTGCATGAGATAGGCAAGCGGAATGACGTTCCTGTTCTCGCACCATGAATCGAACAAGCGCAGGCAGATAGTGTGGATATGCTCCACCGCATTTTCGCGCTCGGACAGATACGGAATCATGGCGGATAACCGGAAGGACCCATTTTGAGCTTGAGAGTCTAGGCGGCCGAAAAATATTGCACAGTCAGGAAACGCGAAAAGTGGACAGGGACGTATGCTGATTCCCCTGTCAGAAAATCCTTACGGAGGTAAGGAATATGGCTGGATAACAGCCGGCAATGCACTCGCCCGATTGAATGCGAAAGGAGCCCCTTTAGGGACTCCTTTCGCGGCACAAGCCAAGCTCGATTCGAGCGTTCAAGACGACCTTTAAGCGTGCCGTGAACTTTCTTCTGCCAGAGGCTGGGGCGCGTTCTCCAGAGCGCTGTCGTGACGAAGCAGGAGGACCGCTGCCACGCCGACCAGCCCGGCTCCAGACAGACAAAGAAGACCTGCAGCAAAACTGCCGGTACTGTCCTTGATCCACCCCATCGCATACGGTCCGAAGAAGCCGGCCAGATTGCCGAGCGAGTTCACCGCGGCAATGCCGCCCGCTGCGGCCGCGCCCGAAAGAAAGGCGGCGGGCAGGGTCCAGATCACTGGCAGGCAGCCGAATATGCCAAAGCCGGCAATAGACAGCGCGATCATTTTCAACACAGGATCATCCAGTGCGGTCGATGCCGCAATTCCGCCGGCGGCCACCAGCAGCGGAATAGCCACATGCCACTTGCGCTCGAGCTTGCGGTCGGAGCGGCGCCCCCACAAGATCATGCTGAACGCACCGACGATGTACGGCAGCGACGTCACCAGCCCCGTCTGGACATTGCCAAGACCAAATCCCTTGACGATCTGCGGCAGGAAAAAACTCAGGCCGTAGTTGGTCGCGTTGGCGCCGAAGTAAATGAGCGCGACAGCAAGAACACGTGGGTTAAACAAGGCTTCGCGCACACTGAAAGAACGCACGGCCTCGCGCTGCGCGCGTTCTTGAGCTTGCCGGTTGACGAGCCACTCACGCTCCTCGGGTGCGAGCCAGGTTGCGTCCGCCGGTTTGTCGGTGAGATAAAACAGGACCACGAACGATAGGAACAGGGCCGGCAATGCTTCAATCAGATAAACCCACTGCCAGCCTGCGAGGTTAGCGAGTTTGTCGAGGTTGAGCAGCGCACCGGAGATAGGCGCGCCTATTACGGTGGACAACGGAATGGCCACCATGAAGTAGCCGACCACGCGAGCGCGGTACGCCGCCGGAAACCACAGCGTCAGCAAGAAGATGATGCCCGGGAAGAATCCCGCTTCAGCAATCCCGAGCAACACGCGCAAGGTGTAGAACACGTGCGCGGCCGAGAATCCCGTCAACCGCGAAATCGCGGGGATGAACGCCATGGCGCCGGCCAGGATGCCCCAGGTGAACATGATCCTCGCGATCCATCGGCGCGCACCGAACTTCTCCAGCAACAGGTTGGATGGAACCTCGAAAAAGAAATAAGCGATGAAGAAAATCCCCGCGCCGAAACCGAAGGCGCTTGAGGACAACCCCAAGTCTTTATTCATCTGCAACGCGGCGAAACCGACATTGACGCGGTCCAGGTACGCGATGAAATAACAGAGGATCAGGAACGGGACGAGTCGCTTCGTCACGCGGCCCAAAGTGCGGTTTTCGAGTTCCACTAGCCTTCCCCCAAAGTCAAAGTTTTAAAGGTTCATCGACATCGTGTTCGGAATGTTCGTATCTGCTTACCGTAGAAAGCATAGTGCTCCTAAGGCGAAGCGGGAAGTAGTATGTGCCCGTGAAATCTTGTTTAATGGCGAGATAACGCGAGCCCGCCATCGGCAGAATTGGCCGAATCATGCGTACGCAAGTCGGATTCGGGAGAATTGTCTGCGGGTAATAACGTATGAGCGACTGTAAGGAGCTCCGCTCGATTCCGTTCTTGTGTAGACCCAAACGTAAGCGCCGTGTGTCCAATCCGCGCAATTGGGCATTACCCGAGAGCACCTCGTGGCACGTCGCCGAATAGAGTAGCGGGATATGGAGCGCGCAGCGCTTGACCTCTGTTGGAGGCCTCTCGGGAGAAGGCACATGCGAAGCGATTGGAAAGCCGGCCTTCGTGCCCTGGCCGGCGCCATCCTGATGACCGTCGTGGCCAGCCTCGTAACGACTCTGCCGACTATTGGCAGCGCCCGCGCCCAAGCCGGCACGCCAACGCTCGCAACGCCGGCCGCGCCCATGCATATCCGCATCCTTCGCGTGCAGGATGAAGTCGTTCGGGAAAGGCGCTGGGATTTTCTGATCGCGGCACTGGACCATACGACGCCCAGGTACGGACCCTACGTAATCGATGCCTACCCCGAGCCAATGTCAACGCAGCGTGAGATTGAAGAGGTCATCAACGGCCGCCTCATCAATGTGATTGCAAGCGACCCCGGTCACCCCGACCTCAATGCACAAGCCATACCGATTGCTATTCCCATCGATAAGGGACTGCTTGGTTATCGGGTCTCATTGATCCGGCGCGATCAACAAGCGCGCATCAATGAAGTCAATGACATCCAGGGCCTTCGCCTGCTGAATGTTGGTCAGGGTCAGGACTGGGGCGACGTACCCGTGTACCAGTTCAACAAGATCCCGCTCGTCACGGCAAGTCACTACGATCAACTATTTCCGATGCTGGTTCACCGCCGTTTTAACCTGTTCCCCCGCGGCGTGCTCGAGATCACGCCCGAGCTCATTTCGTTTCGCACCCAGTACCCCGAAATGGCGATCGATACTCATCTGCTGATCCGCTATTTCTATGCGCAATTCTTTTACGTCAACAAGGCTGATCCACGTGTCGCCCGACGAATCAAGGATGGCCTGGAGGCAATGCGAAAAGATGGGAGTTTTGACGCGCTCTTCCAGAGGAATTTTGGGCAGGCCGTTGCCGACCTGCATCTGGATCGACGAGTGTTGATCGAATTGACGAATCCGTTTGTTCCCCCGTGGGTGCCGGTTGAGCGCAAGGAGCTCTGGCTCGATCCGGTCACGGCCGGAAAACCCGGTTGAGGAAAACGTTGTAAGGCCCTAGCGGCGAAAGTCCTGTTCGATCGGATTCAGTTTGATCTACATCGCAGCCATCAGACTCAGCACATTCACCACGCCCGAACGATCGTGCGAATAATCTCCTCTACGCTCGAGAAAATCTTCTGGCATTACACGGCGGGAGTGGTGTGATTATTGCGCGGCAATGGCCGTGCTTAGAGCGCATGTCATCGAGTGGTCATTCATGCAGCCGGTCAAACAACCCGAGTGCCCGTCAACTGTTTAAGAATCGCTTCGCGCGGCTTCATGCCGCTATCGGATTACAGAGAACGTTTGCTAAGCTGGAACGAGCGAGCGATTCAAATGGGCCGGTGCGTTCGGAACCGGTAACAACCTCCCGGTTCCTTGGAGCGCTAGCATTTATCTTCGCAAGAGTTTTTCGAACTAACCCTCTCTTACCCCTACAATAGGCCCCGATCCATTCACAAATCCGCGTCACCGTCTTTGAGCCCACCACGCGCTTTTACTGGTCCACAGCAGCATGGTCACTGAAACCTCATCCTCTGATTCCCTCGCAGTCGCTCAGCGCGTTCGCGATCTAATGAATCGCCACGGCATTGGCAAGCGGCAGCAAACGGCCGAGCTTTGTCGAATCCTCGATCTCAGTTTCTCGCAAGGGCATAGAAAGCTGCGTGGCAATAGCCCGTGGACGCTTGCGCAGATTCGCCGCGTGGCCGACGCGTTTGGCGAGCCCGCGTTGCAGCTCTTCGACGCGAAGAACGCCGATGTCGACGACACTGAAGGCACTGCCCAGGATGCCGTCCTGATGCTTGGCGCAATCGAAATTCCGTGCGTTGCGTGGATTGGCGAAGCACTCGATCCGGGCAGCCGTCCGGATTTCATCGCCCAGAACATGAACGGACGCTGGCTCGTGACAACGCACGAAGGCGTGTTGCTGCATGCCGCTCACGATGTCCACAAGATCGAGATCCAGCCGCGTCGCACAGACATGGACAAGCCGCTGATCGCGGTCGTGGACGACGATCAGACTTCAGCCGACAACCTGCACGATTATCTCGAGCGCAGCGGCTTCACAGCGGTCGCGCTGTATGGCCTGGACGGGTTTTCGCAAGCGCTGCAGACGCAAGTGTTCGACGCGGTGGTGATCGACTGGCTGTTCGGCGCGCATACGTCCGCCGACGCTATCCGCGCTGTGCGCAACTCCGACAACCCGGATGCACCCATTTTCGTATTGACGGGCGAGCTGACGACCGGCAAGGCGAGCGAGTCGGAAATCAGCGACATCATCCAGCGCTATAACGTCACCTGTTTCGAGAAGCCGGCACGCATGGCAATTCTCGTGGCGGACTTGTCAAAGCGCTTGCAACGCACCTGATTTTCTCCGCCCAACACCCAACGTCAAAGCTCAATGAATTCGTCGTGTTGCCGATAAAGCCCGCGCCAAGGCGCTTTTCAGCACTTCGTAGCGCACTGGTTTGAGCAGGTAATCGAAGAACAGAATGGCGGCGCTTGGGTCCACCAGATCCGGCGCGTATGCGCTCACCGCAATCACCGGCAAGCTCGCGCCCGCCGCCCGCCGTGCGCGATATTCATTCACGAACGAGTACCCGTCCTTGCCCGGCATGTGCAGGTCGGCGAGGATCACATCGGCCTGATTGTTCTCCAGCCATGCGAGCGCGCTGTCCACGTCGGACATGGCCACGCTTGCATAACCCAGGTGCGCCAGCATTTCAGTGAGCGACTCGCGGATGGAATCGTGATCGTCTATGACCAGCACGCGTGCTTTCCTTATCGGCGGCAAGTCGGCAGGCGCGCGCTCGCGCTCGGGCATTCGCGCCACCGGTGCAGCGGGCAAACTCACGCGGAACGCGGCGCCCTGCCCGACATCGCTCGACACATTGACTACGCCGCCCAACAACTCGACCAGTCCGCGCACGACGGCCAGGCCCATGCCGGCACCATCGAAACGCCGGGTCGTCGATGAATCGAGCTGCGTGAATTCCTTGAAGATCAGCGGCAACTGCTCGCGCGCAATCCCGGGACCAGTGTCGATAACGGAGATATCGAGCCGTTCAAGCGAGCGTTCGAAACGCACATCGACTGAACCGGAATCGGTGTACTTGATCGCGTTCGTCACCAGGTTCGTCACGATCTGACGCAGCCGGTGCTGGTCCGATTCCACCAGCCCCGCCTCGCCCGTAAACTGCCCGCGTAACATCAGACCCTTCGCCACCGCCGCCGGTGTGTTCGCGTCCACAATCGAGTCAAGCAGTTCCATGGGATCGAACACAGTCAGCCGCAATTCAAGCTTGCCGGCGCCGAGCCTCGCGAAGTCCGTCAGGTCGCGCATCTGCGCTTCAAGATGGCGTGCGCCGGTCTCGAGCCGCTGGATGATCTTGCGATCGGCTTCACTGTGCAGGTTCAGTTCAAGCAGTTCCACCGACGACACAATGGCATGCAGCGGCGTGCGCAATTCGTGGCTGATCATGCCGAGGAACGCGTCCTTCGCCTGCGATGCCTCGCGTGCAGCGCGGGTTGCCTGATGCTGCGCTTCGAGCGCCGCGCGTTGCTGGTGAATCAGGCGCGAACGCCGCTGGCCGTTGAGCAGCAGCATGGCGGTGGCGACCATGGAGAGCAGCGCGAGCAGCATGCCCGCCGCGAACAGGTAACGCCGCTTTGAAACGAAATCGCGCGCGATGTAGTCACGCTCAGCCACGTCGACCACGCGGCGTCCGTTCGCCAGTTCGTTCACCGCGTCCTGGTTCTGCCGCAATACGCCGATGATCTTCAGCGTGCGCCCGGGCTCCTTCTTCAACGAATCAATATCGGGTTCGATAGACTCGAGCGCCGCTTCCAGTTGCCGCAGGATCTCTTGCTGGCGGCTTCGCAGGGTACCGCTATCGGAGAGCATCGCGGTGGACGTGGTGACAACAGCGAGCTTCGATTCAAGCACCTCGAAGCGGAGCTGGATCTCGTCGGTGTCGGCGTCAATTCCGCTGCGATACAGCAGGATCTGGTTCGCAAAGCGGCCGTACGCAATCTGGAATTGCGCACCGTCCCAGTAGAAACCGTCATACGGCATGGTGAGTTGCTGCGTGGTCTGGTTCGCCAGCAGCACGGAATACAGCACGTAGCCCACGCCGCCAAGCGGCGGTGCAATGGCTGCCGCAACCAGCATCGCGACTTTGAAACGGCGCAGCCCCGCACGCATCATTTCACGACCATCCCTTTGATCTGCCACACGAACTTAGCTTCCGCTGCCGAACCACTCAGCTCCGACGGATATGCGTCGCGCGGATAAATCAGGAATAGCGGACCAAACTTGTCGACCGTAAGGCGCACGCCGTTCCTGCTGTAAGCCAGGATCGCGCCGTAACGCTCCGCTTCCGCCGCGCTCACCGTGTAGGAATAGTCGTCGATCGTGCGCAATTCGATGGCGTCGCCACGTGCATTCACGAGGTTCAGCACGTCACCCAGGAGCGGCCCGGAAAAGGTGGACTTCGGCGTCCAGGTGGTCGAAGTGGTGATGGTGTGGACAGGAAGCTTGAGGAGTTCGGCTTCGCCGATGTGATAGACGCTATGGTCAGCGTCGTTAGTACGCCCGATCAGTCCCTGCACGTCCAGCGCCAATGGCGCGGCGCTCACGGCAAGCGGCAACACGGCAAGTAGCGAAGCCGCGAGCCTTCTTAAGACCTGCTGTTGTGTCATGGCGGCGGTCAATGCTGTTCGTCGAATGCGTGCGCCGCACGCTCGGACGCCACCACGATCAACTTCATGGTGGCACGCGTCGCGCCGACAAAGAATTTGCGTGCGACCTGTTCGTCGAACGTGTCGAAATCGACTTCGGTCAGGATCACGCAAGGCGCCGATTGCCCCTTGAACCGGTAGATCGATTCGAGCAGCACGTCACCTTCGCGATACTCGGGATTCCCGAACAAATCGTACGTTCCGGTGAAGCTGCGCAAGCGATGCGGCCCGAGCTGGTCAACCGACGTCAGCACCGAACCTTCGCGCCCGCGAAACGACAATACCGCGATGTCCTGCTTCCGGTAGCCGAGCGCCAGCGCCTGGGTGATCGCCCGCTTGGTCGCTTCGATCACTTCGTCGGGATGGCCGTTTTCGTAGGTGGAAAGACTGACTTCGGAGCCATCGAAAGGACTGCCGGCGTCAAGCCGTACCTCGCGTCCGACGATCCGGCGGATGTACGCCAGCAAGTCGCGCGGACTGCGATAGTTCGTGGTCTCGCGTAGCGTGGTCCAGCCGGGCAGTGGCACGGGATCGCGAAAATACAGGTTCTGCATGGGATCTTCGAGCCACCACCACGCGCCGTCCGGCTTCAGCAAACGGGCCAGCGCGTCCACCCACGCCGCATGGAAATCCTGGCCTTCATCGACAATCAATACGTCGAACTTCCAGTGCTCCGCGATCTCGACATTCGCGAAACGCTCCTCCAGCGTGGTGAATACGTTCGGCTGGCTGAAATCCGGCGGCGTGCCGGCATCGCGCGTCACGCTGGCGCTGAGCTGGTGATAGTTGGCAATGCGTGCTTCCGGCGGTGCGACCAGCCGGATGTGATCAGCGAGCGGACGGTTGAAACAGACGTACAGCACGCTGCGGCCCTTCGCCACCGCGTCACGCATCACTTGCACGGCCAGTTGCGTCTTGCCCGAGCCGGCCGTGCCAATCACGCGCAGCCTGAACGGCTCGAATTCCAACCGGCGCGCCCACGTAGCGAGACCTCCCGAGAGGCGGGTGACGAGCATGTCGGCCTGACCGACGAGCGCGTTGGTATCGGGCGTGAGGGCGAGTTCGTCGGAGAGAAAATGATGGATCCGCGCAGACGCTTCGAAACGCGGCTCGTCGGGCGGCAGGATATCCAGCACGACGGACGGCAGCATCGCCTTGCGACTGGCATCGACAATACGCGCTTCGGGCACGCCTGCAATGGACACGTCCTTCACTGTGTAATCCGGGCAATACAGCAGCTCTTCAATCCGGTAGGTACCCGCGCCGAATGCGGCGGTGAAGCGGCGGTGCAAGTTCTCGAGCGTCCGTGCAAGCTGGATGGCGACGCTGCGCTCTTTCTGCATGTAGACTTTCATCAGGCCCGCGGGCGTCTCACGCAGGAACCCCGCCTTTTGTTCGATGACCAGCACCCGGCCCGACGGCGCGACCACCACGAAGTCCGCTTCGCCGAACACCGAAAAACCTTCGTTGATGCGGGTCCAGTGAACACCGTGATACACGGTGTAGTCGTCGGGGAGTTTTGCGAGCAGCGCCAGCGTGTCGAGTTCACGCACGGCAGCGCCGGTCGCTTCCATATTCTTCCAGTCGTCGGGGACGATTCGAGCCATGCTTCGCCTTCGGGCCTAAGTGCGTATGAATGCGTGTAAAGCCGGAAAGACCCTGATTCAAGCGGGATTCCGGCAACCAGCGGCCATTGTACGCAAGCCGCGCGGCCGTCCCGGATCAGTCCGCAAAATCGTATTTGCCGCCACGCTGCAATGCGCGTTGAAACGCGGGACGCTCATGAATCCGCTTAACGAAAGCCGCAACATGGGGAAGCTTCTTCGCGCCCGCACGCTGGATTGCGGCTTCGAGCGGGAAGCTCATTTGCACGTCGGCGGCGCTAAAGGAATCGCCTGCGAACCATTCGGACTTCGACAGTTCGCTTTCGATGAAACCGAAGTGCAGTTTCAATTGCGGGTCGATGAAACTATCCTGCATGGTCTGCGCGATCCGGCGCGCGACAGGCTTGACGAAGAACGGCATGCGCGCGCTGCCAATGCGCAGCGCCACCAGCTTGAGCAACAGCGGCGGCATGGCGGAGCCTTCGGCGTAGTGCATCCAGTAGTTATAGCGAAGGCGCTCAGGCGTGGTCCCGTGCGGCGGCGCAAAACGCCCTTGCCCATAACGCTCGTTCAGGTACTCGATGATCGTGCCGGACTCGGCGATCGTCTGGCCGTCGTCCGTGATGACCGGCGACTTCCCCAACGGATGCACAGCGCGCAACTCGGGCGGCGCGAGCATGGTGTTGGGGTCGCGCTGATAACGCTTGATTTCATACTCGACGCCCAATTCTTCAAGCATCCAAAGCACGCGTTGCGAACGGGAATTGTTGAGATGGTGAACAATGAGCATGGGTGATTGCCGTGGAGATTGAGAGCCGGGGTTTAAATCCGAGGTTGCAGTGCGGGCGCAAACGCGCCAAGAATACAACATGGCTGCGTACGGGCGTTCGCATTCATACCGAGCTTATCCTCGGTTTGGTGTCGAATTCGTGGGTAAGGCCCGATTTGTGCAACTGCCGCTTTTGCAACTGCGATCGAACGCGGGTTGCCGTTCGCTGCTATTCCAAGTTTCCCGAAATCAAAACAACACAAAAGGACCATTCGATGACCCTGGTTATTTATCTGTTGGGCTGGCTGATCCTGATCGGCGGCGTGTCATGGGCGCTGGTCGCCATGCACGTCGCGCAGCACACCATCATGATTGTCGATGTGATCTTGCTGGGCATTGCGGTGATCACCGGCGCGACTCGCGCGCGCAACCGCGACCGGTCGTAGGATCGTCATCAGCGTGCAGGACGCGCTTGTCCTGCACGTACGAACTCGCGCTGCGAATAAACGCTACGACAACACGCGCGAGTTGAGCGACTGCTGGATCAGTGTCACGAGTGCGTCGGGGTGCGCGGGTTTGGTCATGAAGTGCTGGAACCCTTCGCCGATGCTTCGCAAGCGGTACTCGTCGCCGTCGTGGCCGGTGAGCGCAATCGCTATCGATGGCGTCAGGTTGCCTCGAATCTCATGATCTCGCAGGCGCTGGATCAGGTAAAAGCCATCCATCATCGGCAAGTCGATGTCGCAGATGACGGCGTCGGGTAACTCCCGGATGACAGTCTCGGCGCCCTCTTCGGCGTCCGACACGGCGAAGACTTCAGCGCCTTCTTCCTCCAGCAGCATTCGCAGTGATTCGCGGCTCTCCAGGTCATCTTCGATCAGCACAATCCTGGTACGTCCCAGTCTCGCTACTTCATTCATCATTATCTTTTCTAACAGCCCAAACTGGATTCTGGTGCCAATGTCGCGGCTCTCGCCTCTCACCCACTGCGGACCTTACGGCACGACGGCATGAGATCCATGCGGCACCGTGTGATCTGCCGCGTGCGCCGGTGTCGAACGTCGCGCGGATTGCAAATTCAACGGGCGCAGTATGCCTCATTGCTCACTTATTGCCTGTCGAGCAAACCTGCAGCAAAAAACAGACCGAGCGCAGAAACTGCATGAGGAACCACGGCGAAAGCCTCTCTACGCGGGGCTCTGCGCAAACCCTAATGAGTTCACTTCAGTGACGCGCTAGCGCATGCATCGCTCTGTTTCAGCAATCGGGCTGGTAATTTTTTACCGTGTGTACCGGTTCGAAAGTTCAGACTTATCGATGCCGCTATCACGATGAAAGTTTCGCCGCGGCATGAGTCGCAGCATGCGTTGCAGCATGGGTTGCCGGACGCGTCACCACATGATGAGTCCGCAACAGCGCACGATATTCGGTCGGCGTCAGGCCCACGGTCGCCTTGAACTGCCGCGTGAACGCACTGTGATCAGTGTAACCACATAACGCGGCTACGTCGGTGACCTTGTCGTGTGTGACGAGCAGCGCCGTAGCTGCATCGAGCCGCGTCTTGAGCAACACTTGACGCGGCGTCAGATGAAATACCTTGTGGAAATAACGCTCCAGCTGGGCAATCGACATGTTCGCCATCGACGCCAGATGCGGCATGTTCAGCGGCTGCACGAAGTTGCTCTGGATATGTTGCACGACGGCCGCGAGCCGGCTGTAAGCCGGGTGCGTCCCTTCGTCTGCCTGCAGGTCGCGTGAGATGCCGGCGAGACCGACCACCGTGCCGTGCGCATCGTGGAGCGGCTGCTTGGACGTCATACACCAGCCGGGCTGACGCGCCGGGTAGAGATGCAGTTCCAGCTGGTCGATCATCGGGTTGCCCTGCGCGATGATGGCCTGGTCCTGCGCCGTATAAATGCGGCCAAAGCGCTGCGGAAAGACTTCTTCCGCGGTTTTGCCAAGCAACCCCAGCTTGTCCTTCAGGCCGCAACGCGAGGCCAGCGCGCGGTTCACAAGCGCGTATCTCGCCTGCGCGTCCTTCACGAAGAATACGATATCGGGCATCGCGTCGAAGACCGGTTCCAGCAGCCTGAAATGCTGCAGCATGGCCTCGAGCGTCGCCGCGCCCGCGGGGGCAGCGAGCGTGGCGTGCAAGCCGGGGGGCGCGGCGCCGTGTTCGGGTTCAGCATGCGCCGGACGGTCCGTCGTAATGGTCATTCGCGTCTCGCTGGCGTCGTCGGGGTCCGCAAGTGCCGCCCATGCCCCGCATGCTGCGGGCAGAGGACGCGCACCTCGTTGCGCCCGATTATAGAGGCGAGAAGCGTCCGTCAAAATTGGTGTTGACGACAGGCAGGCGTGGAAAAATCAGAGGACGAATGAATGGCGCAAGCGTTGCACGGACTTCAGCTCAGGCTGCGGGAACACCCCAAGCGAATGGGTCGGTGCTGTCGAAGCAAAGCCGCCCCTCAGCCATGATGTGCGCATGTCCTGTGATGGTCGGAATGACCGCCTGGCCCGCGAGTTCGTCCGAGTGGCGGTAGCTCGCTTCGAACACGCTGCCAATGATGCTTTCCTGCCGCCACACTTCACCCTCCGCCAGTTTGTTGTCGGCGGCGAGACACGCGACCTTCGCGCTTGTGCCCGTGCCGCAAGGCGAACGATCGTAGGCGCTGCCGGGACACAGCACGAAATTGCGGCTATTGATTCCCGCACGCGGCGAGTCCGCGAACAATTCAATGTGGTCGATCATCGTGCCGTCTGCGCCGGTAATGCCTTGCGCTTGAAGTGCCTCGCGAATGGCGTCGGTGAACGCTGTCAATCTGGTCAGGTTCGTGGCAACGAGATCCTGGCCGTGATCGGCTACGAGAAAAAACCAGTTGCCGCCCCAGGCGATATCGCCCGTCAGCGGCCCATAACCCTCCACATTCACACGGACCGCTTGCCGGTACCGATACGCCGGTACGTTTCGCACGCTCACGCTGCCGTCCGGATGCAAGGTGGCGTCGACAAACCCTGCAGGGGTCTGGATCCGGTGCAAACCCGGTTGAATCTTCCCTAAGTAAGCAAGGGACACGATCAGGCCAATCGTGCCGTGGCCGCACATGCCGAGGTACCCGACGTTGTTGAAGAAGATGACGGCCGCCGCACACGCGGGGTCGTCCGGCTCGCACAACAATGCGCCTACGATTACGTCCGAACCGCGTGGTTCGGTGACCACGCCCGCGCGCCAGCCGTCGTGTTTCGTCCGAAGGTTTTCCAGGCGCTCAGCGAGCGTGCCGCCGCCTAGATCCGGTCCACCGGACGTGACAAGACGGGTGGGCTCGCCGCCGGTATGGGAGTCGATGAAGCTTAGGGTTTTCATGCTGACATCGTAGAAATTCGGGCGCGAACCGTCTTGGTGCCGCTCAGCGAATTTGATGCCGATTTCGGCATAGATGACATCGATTTGCCAAGTCCCTAAGCGCCGGGATATCGAAGGCCCATGGCGTGATTCCGGCGCAGACAAGCCGCTCGTTCCGAAGGCCGGGACATGCCGGTTGTGCCGAAATCGGCATCGCAATCGCGCGCAACATGCAAGACGGCCCTTTCTGCAATGCTTAGACTTCACCCATCGATTACTTTTAGGAGAGCCGCCATGGCGCATATCTGGGAAGGCGTAATGCCCGCCGTCACGACCAAGTTCAATGCGGATTTCAGCATAGACCGCGCTTGGACTAAGAAGAATATCGAGGCTCAGATCGCGGCCGGGGTCGACGGCATTATCGTCTGCGGATCGCTTGGCGAAGCATCGACACTCTCGCTCGATGAGAAACTGGACGTGCTCGATATTGGAGTCGATGCAGCCCAGGGACGCGTGCCCGTCCTGCTGACGATTGCGGAAAACAGCACGCTCGACGGTTGCCGCCAGGCGGAACTTGGCGTCAAGCACGGCGCTGCCGGTTACATGGTGCTGCCGGGTTTGCGTTATTTGTCGGACCGGCGCGAAACGCTCAACCACTTCCGCGTGGTCGCCAGTGCGAGTCCGTTGCCGATCATGGTCTACAACAATCCGCTCGCGTACGGCGTTGACGTGACACCGGAAATGTTCGCCGAACTCGCCGACGAAAAGAAGCTCGTTGCGATCAAGGAATCGGCCGGCGATGTACGCCGCTTCACGGATCTCATCAATGCGGTCGGCGATCGCTATGCGCTCTTTTGCGGCGTCGATAACCTCGCGATGGAAGCCTGCCTGATGGGCGCGCACGGCTGGGTTGCAGGGCTGGTTTGCGCGTTCCCTGACGAGACCGTGGCCATCTTCAAGCTGCTCAAGG
The DNA here is from genome assembly GCF_047608185.1 of Caballeronia eucalypticola. Taxonomy (NCBI): domain Bacteria; kingdom Pseudomonadati; phylum Pseudomonadota; class Betaproteobacteria; order Burkholderiales; family Burkholderiaceae; genus Caballeronia; species Caballeronia eucalypticola. The sequence continues at coordinate 202,263 of NZ_JBLKRU010000005.1, read as the reverse complement.
CAGGGCGTCTGGAAGAGGCACGTGCGATCTATCGCTGGTTCGCGCCGCTGCTGGCGCTCGATGTTTCGGCCAAGCTCGTGCAGAACATCAAGCTGGCCGAAGCCATGGTCGGTCTGGGCACCGAACCGGTCCGGCCGCCGCGCTTGCCGCTTGCCGGTGACGAACGTCTCGCGGTGGAAGCGTTGATCAAGCGTTCGATCGAAACCCGGCCGGTCTTGCCGACGTTCTAAATCGGGCTTTCCCTGCGGCGGGTACGGACTTGTTCTCATTGAAACAAGTCCGTACCCGCCGCAGCTTTATCGATGTCCAATACTGGAAAATCCCACCTCCAGCCTTAAAAACGAGCCTCTTATGGCTCCGTTTACCTCGTTCAGCGCGCTCCGCCTGAACGCAAATGCAAGCCGTCCGCGCCCGCCCCAAAGCCCTCAAAATCGGCCTGGTACCGTTTGACTTCAAGACACAAATCGAGCATTCGTTATATTCTACGGAATATCACGGTACTATTCTTTTGCTCCTGACTAATCGCCTTACGGTCATGCCGTCCGCGGTCATTCTGTCGCGAAGAAGCCGATCCAATCATGCATTTCGAGGATTCACCCATGTCCGGGCTAAAGGCATCCACACCCCGCGCTCCCACTTCCGTTTCGCTGCGCCGCGACCTGTCGGTTGCGATCACGCCGCTCAACTCGGCCCACAATCCTGAGCGCACAGAAGCGATCAGGGAAGTGGTCGATGCATTCCGGAACCTGCGCGCAAGTGTCGCCCGTTTTGTCCTGATGCTCGAAGACATCCGCGGTAATGCCCGCTCCCTTGAATCCACAGCCGGCCAGTCGTTCAGCGATCTTTTGTCTTCCCTTGAAGAGCACGCTCGCGCGCTCGATTTCGGCCGCCTCGACGACCTGACGTTTGCCATCGAAACCGCCCGCACGGCTGAGCAGCAGCGGGATCAGGTATTCCTGGCCGCGCCCGGCAGCGGTACGGCCGGTCTTCAGCAGGTTGCGCGAAACCTCGAGCGTCTGGACGCCACTTTCGTCGGCTTATGCGTTGAGCACGTCCTTGAAAGGCACTACAAAGATCGTGCGAGCAGCGACGTGTCTGCCTGAACGCCAGTGATCTGACCAGAGCCGCTAAGCATTGATTTCGTCGAAACGGCCGTGCAGATTCGTACCGTTATATTCAATGGTATATTTCGATATCCGTTCATCGAGCAGGCTAAAGGCCGTTGTCTGTTCAGCCGTTTGATATCCAGACCGTTTTCGAGGTGAATGTGCAATCCGTTCCCCCCTTCCGCCTTGCCCGCACGCCCTCCACTGAATCGACCAGCGCTGCGGGTGCTTATGCCGGCGCTCACGCCGGCCCGGCGGACCCTTGCTGCACGCCCACCGACGCAGACCTTCGCAGTCCGCACCGCCGGGCGCGGCTGGCAGATCTGGATTCGCACTTGCATTGCTCGGTCATCGGCACCTGCCTGAGCACGAACGAGCTTAGAAAACTCGTGCCGAAGTTTACAGATCTCGACCGGCAGCAGGCTACGGATCTGGAGATTCATCACGCGGCAGTGGAACTGGCCATTGATGGCGGCGCGGGCGCGAAAGCACTGCAGAAGGCGCTCGAGGCCCGTTACTCGGGCGCCGTGCGCCGCTTCGACACCGCAAAGGATCCTGAAGCCCTGCTCGCGCTCTGGAAAGAGTCGCTCAAGAGCGGTGATATTCCACCGGCGTACTGGGCGTTGATGACGCATCCGGAAGCCATCCTGAGCGTGCGCCAGGCTGCATTCGGCGACGTGCATATGTTGTCCCATCTCGTTGGCGCGGCTAACCGGGCTGACATCCGCCGCCTGGTTGCGCTCGAAGAGGAAAATGCGGCGCTCAAGGACAAGATCGAGCGCCAGCAAGACAAACTACATGAATTGACGACCGAGCGCGATGCGTCATTGCGCCAGTTGAGCACGCAAGTGGCCGAGTTGTCGGCGAAGGCCGAGCGCAGGCCGGAGCCTTCCGAGGCAGGACTGGAAGCTGAAGTCCAGGCGCTGCGCGAAGCACTGGTTGCGCGCGACGAACGTCTCGCGATTCATACGAGCCGGAGAGAAACCGCCGAGCAACGCGCGCTGGATGAACAGCGCCATGCGCATGGCTTGAGCCAGCGGCTGGACGACACCATTGCGATGCTCAACGTCGTGCAGGCTGAATGCAATGCGCTGGAACAGGCGTTGGTGGCTCAGGGCAGTGAAGCGGGTTCAAAGGCCGAGGAACTCAGCAACCTGAGCGGCAAGCGCGTGGTTTATGTGGGCGGCCGGCCCGGTTCGAATGCCGCGCTAAGGCAACTGGTCGAATCGGCGGGAGGCGATTTTATCGTCCACGATGGCGGCATAGAAGACCGCAAGGGCATGTTTGCCGCTGCGCTCCCGCGAGCGGACATTGTCGTGTTTCCGGTCGACTGTATAGACCACGATTCAATGAACCTGCTCAAGCGCGTATGCGACCGCCATCAGGTGGACTATCACCCGGTAAGAACCGCGAGCGTTGCGAGTTTTGTCGAACTGATGACCCGGCTTGGCCGCGCGGCGTCGCAGTCCTCGTCGCAATCACCGCAATCCGGTACGCCGCCAGCTTCCCGGTTTTGCTTGCGGCACGGCTAAGCGCTCAGGCGCCCAGACTTCAATGCGGCACTCACAGGATCAGCGCTTCATGAGCCTGGTCAGCGCGGAAATCTGCGGCGCGCAGGTCTTCGCCGCTTCCGCTTCAATCTCGCGATAAAGCCGCACGATCTTTTCGCCGACGGGCGTCAGCACGCAACCACCGCCGGCTGAGCCGCCCGTCTCCGATGACGTAGCGGGCGCCTTGAGCGTGCGGTTCAGTTCGTCGATGAGCAACCATGCCCGCCGATATGACATGCCCAGGCTGCGCGCGGCAGCCGAGATCGAACCATGCTCATGCACGGCCTCGAGTAAATCGATTTTCCCGGGGCCGATTGCCACGGCATCCGCCTGGCGAATGCGCATGCGAAAACGCACCTCGGGCTGACGGGATAAGGAAGAAGTCGCTGGATCTTTCACGGATTTGGCCATGCGCGAAAGCATACACGAGGCCGACAGGACCGGGCATCCACTCCACGACAGTACGGGCGCTTCAGGAAGCCCGAGTGCTCAAGCTCGGCTCAGGCTTGATCGCCAAAACAAAAGCCGAAATCTTCGCAGCCCGGACACCCTGGCGCCGGCTGCGGCGTCTGTCCGAGCGACAGCGCAAGTTCTCGCGCGAGGAATTTTTTCCAGCGCATCCCATCGATATTGCGTGCCACCAGCGCCGGGAAATACCGGCTAAGCATGTCCGTGACGTCGTCGCGCCCGCTTAGTCCGAGATCGCGCCACAGATGGTCCGGCCGCAAGCACGCATGGGCGATGATCGATGCGAGGCAATCTGCGTCAGCGACCTCGGCGGCGCTACTCGCCCGGACATGACTTAGCAGAAAGGCGACCAGCGCCCTGACGAACCGGGACTGCCCTTCCGAAAGAATAACCAGACTTGCCCTCGGTAATTGCATGCCGCCAAAGTGCCGGCCAGTCAATAAGGCGAATTGTTCCGGCGATAACCCAAGCAGACAAGGATCGCCGTGCGCGGCAAGCAAGGTGGCGAACAAAGCGGTGCCGGGGGCATTGGGGGTGGCGGAGGCGGCTAGCAACTGGGCACGCGTCGCAAACGAATGTGTCATGACCGGATAGTGGAAATAGCGCCCGAGAGTGCAGCCAAGCGAGGCGTTCACCGGAAGGATTAGCGCAAAACCAGTATGCCACGCGCGGCCCGGAGTCAAGCCCGTGTCTCGTCAACCCTACAAATTACCTCTATTACGTTTACCAAATACAAATCAATCGTTATATTCCTGCCAATATTTCGCAAGTCCCATGTAAGGCTAATACCAAGGCCCATTTCGTTTCGAGCAACACGGGACATGGCGTGCTTCACCAACGGCGACAACTCAGACTAAAACAGGAATAGCGATGAAAAGGAAGATCGTGGCGGCAGCCGCATTGAGCAGTTTCGGCGTAATTGCACACGCCCAAAGCAGCGTGACGCTATACGGCTTGATCGACGCGGGCGTGAGCTACGTCAGTAACGCCGCTACATCGACGGGACATGACCATTTGATCCGTTACGGCGACGGCGTAGCCCAAGGCAGCCGTTGGGGCTTGCGCGGCATGGAAGACCTGGGTGGCGGCCTGCAAGCCATCTTCACCCTGGAAAGCGGCTTCAGCTCGGGCGACGGCACGCTCGGCCAAGGTGGCGCGTTGTTCGGCCGCCAGGCGTATGTGGGTATTGCGAAGAAGGGCATGGGCTCGGTCACGCTCGGCCGCCAGTACTCGTTCTCGACCGACTATCTCGGCGGCAACTATTCGATGGGCGGCCAGACACCCGCCGGTAACTATGCGTACCACATCAACGACCTGGATCAACTGACGTCCAGCCGCATCAACAACTCGATCAAGTTCAGCAGCGCCAACTTCGCAGGCCTGACTTTCGGCGCACTGTACGGCTTCTCGAATCAGGCCGGTGCGTTTGCCGGTTCGCCCACCACCACCGCTGGCACCACGACCACGCAAGGGTCGTCGAGCACCATCAGCGCCGGCGTGAATTATGCGCAAGGGCCGTTCGGTATCGGCGCTGCGTACACCAACATTCGCTTCCCCAATGGCGCGACGCCGGCGTTCAGCGTCAGCATCGCCAACGTAAATACCGGCGGACTGCGTGACCTCGAAACCTTTGGCGTGGGCGCGCGTTATGCCATTGGTGCGGGCACGGTGTGGGGCCTCTGGACCCATACGACGTTCGATCCGATCACGGGCGCCGAGTCGAAGCTGAACAACTATGAACTGGGCGGCAAGTATGCGTTTACGCCGGCCTTGAGTGCAGGCCTGGGCTACACGTTCTCAAAGCTTGACGATCATTTCGAAGGCAAGTGGCATCAGGTCAGCAGCATGCTCGACTATGCGCTGTCGAAGCGGACCGACGTCTATGCACTCGTGATTTACCAGAAGGCCTCGGGCAGCAATACGGTCAATGGCCGCAACGTTCCAGTGCAGGCTGAAATTGGATCGAGCTCGAGCTTCCTCGGCAATTCGGGTACCGGCGCGAACAATCAGGTTGCGGCCCGCATTGGCTTGCGTCACAAGTTCTGATTCCGCATCCCGGGCGGCAAGCGCTGCGAAAAGTGCTTGCCGCATGAGGCTTCAGAAGATTTCAAATCAGGCCGTCAAGACCCGCGCCACGATCCGCACGAGGCGCTTCACATGACGGGGAGCGGGAAGAATATCCGCACCCGAAAACAGAATAGGCACACCGTCCTCGCTGCTCAGCGAGCGACCTCCGCATTCATGCGCGACGATGACACGCTCACCCACGGGCGTATTGAACAATTCGTGCCATGAGAAGGTGACCGCGTAGCCGTCGTGCGCGACCGCAATGAACACGGTGCGCTTGAACTCACCCTTGGGCTCGGGCCGCAGTCCGGCTTTCATGATCAGGTCTTTCAGCAACACCCCGCGATACGTGTCAACGCTGCGGATAAACCGGTTCGTCGTATAACAACGCAGATCGAACGGATCGGCAACCACGTTGGGTTGCTCCCTGAATTCCGCAAGATCAACAGTCAATGGCCGCAGGAAATCCCCTTCAAGCGATATGACAGTTTTCGCGGCGGTTTCTAGCGCGACCGCGTGGGAATGGGCTTCACTCATTTCTCGTCCTCCAGGGGCCGGTTTTGGGCGGCTTGTCCGGCATTATATCCACGCGAATATTACGCTGCTGTCATAGCGGGCAAGTCAGTGCGAAAACAATAGGCAACATATAAATTCGCGCATATGCGCACCTGGATGGCACGGAGGAGCGCGCCGCCTTAAAGGTCTGCATCAACCCTTATCGCCTAAAGCGATATATTGAGGGCCTTGAACCCATGCACCTGACCCAAGGAAAATACCGATGGCCCAGCGTCTCATCCGCCATGCGCTTACGCTCGCCAGCACCTTGACCGCCGCTGCGGTCGTCGCGCTATCCGGTTGCAGCTCGGCGCAGATTGCAAGCGCGCCACAACGCGTCACCCTCGATGCACGGGCAAACGGCATTGCTATTCGTCCTGCCGACGGCACGATTTTCATCGCCGACGATAAAACCAACAGCGTGCTTTCATCGGCTGACGGCAAGACGTTCAAACCGTATGCCGCCATTCCCGTGGTCACGGACCAAGGGAATGCGCTAAGCCAGGTCAGCATCGCGGATGATGGTTCGCTTCTGGTCGGACGATTCGGATTCGGCACGGCAGGCGCCGTGTTCGACATTGGAGCAAACGGCTCCGTGTCTCCGTTGTCAGGCATTGATCCAATGCGGCGACGGCTGGGTCTTGCCGCCATTGGTGAGGGGAAATTACTCTCGACCTGGTTCGTCAAGAACGGCAATAGCCCGCCAACGGGTGGCCTCAGCCTGATCACTTACGACATTTCAACTCACGCCGCGTCCGAGCACAACCTCCTGACCGGACTGGCGAAACCCGTTGGCATAGTCGTGCAAGGCGACACCGTTTTTATATCGGATCAGACTGACAACATGATCTTGAAGACCACCTTGTCCGGCCTGATCAACCATGCCCAGCCCGGGGGCCTTAACACGGCGGTCATCAAGATCAACGGGCCGGACCTGCTGACCATCGATTCAAACGGCGCGCTCTATACGAAATGCAACGTGACGGCGGTCTGCCGGATAAGCCCCGATAAATCGGTTGCCGTCATTGCAAACGATTTCGAGGATGCCCGTGGTGTCGCTATCGACGCGGCGCATCACGCGTTGTACGTGATAGACCGGCCGAAATCCGCTGACAGCGCCAGTACCCTGCGAGCAATTCCGCTGAACTGACGCAGCGGGAACCAGCAAATAGCCTAGTCGTCCACGCCGATAATCACGCTCGACGCCTTGAAGATCGCCGTGGCCGCTTTACCGTTCCCGAGCGCCAACCGTTGGGCGCTTTCGTTCGTGACAATGGCGGCAATCTGCGCGCCGCCGGTGACCGTAATAATGACTTCACTATTGACGGCGCCCGGCGTCACGGCCGACACCGTTCCCGCAAAGCAATTGCGCGCTGATACCTGGCTATCCGCCACATCGACCATCACGATGACCGACGATGCCTTGACCAGTGCAAACGCAGCCTTGCCGGCGGCAAGCCCGAGCGATTCAGCGCTGCCATGCGTGATCACCGCGACAATTTCCAGGCCGTCATTGGCGCGCAGCAAGATCTCGTCATTGACTGCGCCGTGCTTGACGCCCACCACTTCACCGACAAATTGATTTCGGGCGCTTGTTCGCATGTTCATCTCCGGTTGCGGCGTCCTTCGAAGGCGTGGATCACCTGGTCTCAGAACGCGCGGTTGCTAGGGTCACCTGCATGACAGGCAGGCCACAAGTGTAACCGCGCCACAGCGTCACTTTGCGACGAATAGCCGCGAAAAACATGTCGATGGCGTTAGCGGACAAGTTAGGTCTCAGCGTAATATAGCGGCCTTTATTACGCCTTTATCAATGTGGAATCAACGTGGAGAATCAGATGATCCGTAAGATGATGGTATCGGTTGCGGTCATGGCCGGCGCGCTGTTGAGTCATGCTGCCATGGCGAATGAGAACGCCGTAAACGTGCTGTATGCAGGCTCGCTCGTCAATTTGATGGAGCGCAGCGTCGGCCCCGCTTTTGAAAAAGAAACCGGCCTGCATTTTCAGGGCTATGCCGCAGGCTCGAACAAGATCGCCAACGAGATCAAGGGCAAGCTGCGCCGCGGTGACGTGTTCATCAGCGCGAGCCCCAAGGTGAACACGGGCTTGATGGGTGCCGCGAACGGCGACCACGTGGCGTGGTATGTGACATTCGCCGAATCGCCCTTGATGATCGGCTATAACCCGCGCAGCAAATTTGCCGGCGACTTCAGGACCAAGCGCTGGGACAAGGTCTTGCAGGAGCCGGGCATTCGCATCGGCCGGACCGATCCGAAGCTGGACCCGAAGGGCGCATTCACCGTCGAGATGGTGACCAAGGCCGCCGGTCTTTATCAGCAGCCGGACCTGGTCGAGAAGACCCTCGGCGCAGCAGAAAATCCCGATCAGGTCTTGCCGGAAGAAACGCTGGTGGGCCGTTTGCAATCCGGCCAACTTGACGCGGGTTTCTTCTACTCAACCGAGACTTCGGACCTGAAGATTCCGTCCATCCGTCCCGCACCTGAATTGCAAGCCAAGGCGAGCTATACGCTGACCATTCTCGGCGATGCACCGAATTCGGCGGGCGCCACGCGCTTCGTCGACTTCCTGCTTAGCCAGAAGGGCCGCGAGTTGCTCAAGGAACATGGCGTCGATGTCATCAAGCCCGCGATCACCGGTAACGCCCAGGCCATGCCGCCGTCACTTCAGGCCGTGATCGACGCTACTCGATGAAACGCACCGCTGCGCGACCGTCGTGGTGGCTTGCAGCGCTGCTCGCAGTCTATCTATGCGCGCCGTTCCTCGCGAGCGTCCCGCAGGTCGGCGCGGCTGACTGGCACGGGGTCGACTGGACCAGCACGCTGTCGGCGGTGGCTGTATCGGCGGGCAGCGCGAGCGTGGCATCGCTTGTTATCTTGCTGGGCGGCGTACCGCTGGGCTATCTGCTCGCCCGCTCGAATTCGCGCAAGGCGGCGTTGCTGGGGTTTATCGTGCAATTGCCGCTCGCGTTGCCGCCGCTCACCAGCGGCGTCTTGCTGCTGTTTCTTCTTGGCCCCTATAGTTGGGTCGGACAACTGACGAACGGCGCGCTGACCGACTCGTTCACCGGCATCGTGCTGGCTGAAACGTTTGTTGCAGCGCCGTTCCTGATCATCGCGGCGCGCTCCGCATTCGCGGCCGTCGATCCCATGTTCGAAGATGTGGCCGCCACGCTGGGACATCGCGCCGGCAGCCGCTTCTTTCGCGTCACGCTGCCGGTTGCATGGCCCGCGATCAGCGCCGGACTGGCGCTCGCGTGGCTGCGCGCATTCGGTGAATTCGGCGCAACCGTCATGGTCGCGTATCACCCGTACTCGCTGCCGGTCTACACCTATGTCGTATTCGGCGGCCAGGGCTTGCCCGCCATGATGCCCTTGCTATTGCCGACGCTTGCCATTGCCGTTGCATGCGCCGCGTTGTCCATCTATAGCCGCCAGGGCCGCGCTTCGTTGAGTCCGGAACTCGTCAATGGCGACGATGCCGATGACAACGCCCCGGCGCACCCGGTCCTGGACCAGGATGATAGGCGCCTCAAGATCGTGTTGAAAAAAAGTCTGGGCAGCTTCGACCTCGACATCGAATGGGCGCCGCGCACACAACGTCTTGCGATCATCGGCACGTCGGGGTCGGGCAAGTCGCTCACGTTGCGCCTGATTGCAGGGCTTGAAGCCGGGCAGACGGCTAGCGTATCGCTGGGTGAAAGTTCTCTCGACGCACAGCCGCCCGAAGAGCGCAGGATCGGCTATATGCCGCAGGACTACGGCCTTTTTCCGCATATGACGGTCGCACAACAACTCGCGTTTCCGCTAAGCGCGGATGCCGCGAGCGCGCGTCAATGGGTCGATCAACTCGGCCTCTCAACGCTGCTTCTCCGCTTGCCGCATGAGCTTTCATTCGGTCAGCGTCAGCGTGTAGCGCTTGCTCGCGCACTCACGCAGCATAGCCAGCTGCTGCTCTTCGACGAACCCTTCGCCGCACTCGATACCCCGCGCCGCCGCCGTCTGCAGCAATCGTTGCGCGCGCTGCAGCGCGAGATATCGGCGGTCACGGTGATCGTCACCCATGATCCCGATGAAGCCGCGCTGCTGGCCGACGAAGTATTGTTGCTCGAGCATGGCCGCGTGCTTCAGTCCGGACCGGTAAGCGATGTCTTCGAGCGCCCCGCGTCCATGCGGGTGGCGGAATTGCTTGGGCTTCACAATGTCGGGCAAGGTCGCGTGCTTAAAGCAAATCAGATCGAACTGGGCGGCGGGTTGCGTCTGGACATGGCGGGAGACAACGCCACTCCCGCAGGACAAACCGTGATGTGGCGGCTGCCTGCGCTTGCGATCATGCCGTCAGATGAAGGTGCGTTCGAAGGGACGGTCGACGGCATCGAATTGCGGCGCGGAGACCGGTACGCGCGTCTGAAAATTGGCGGTGTGACGTTCGATATTCCCAGCGATGACGCTCGCCTGAAAACCGGCACATCACATCGGTTCGTGTTGGACATAAACAAATTAACTATCTGGTCCATTTGAAGGGCCACAGCCTTCGGGTGCAAATAAAAAAACCGTCTTGCGACGGTTTTTCTTTAGTCAAATCACCACCCGAACTAAGCGGTGGCTTCCTCGCACAGGCTGCCTTCATCGACAGTGTCGCCGTAAAGATGCAGTAGCCGATAGCCGCTTTTGTACACCGGCTGCAAGCGGAAGTGATTCATCGGTTCAATCGTCAGTGCAAGCCTCAGGCGCGAAACGTGGCTGTCGATAGTCCGCGTGGACTCGCGAAATTCTCGTCCCCAGACCATGGCGAAAATATGATCGCGCGACAACACGCGCCCGACGTTCGAGAAAAACAGCAGCGCGAGCCGGAATTGCGTACCGCTCAGTTGCACCGGTTGGCCGCGCACGGTGACGCTCTGCTGACGCGAATCGAAGCGATACGGCCCGAGTTCGGTGATCGCCGCGGTATTCGCCGGATACGCACGCCGCAGCAGCGCTTCCACGCGCGCGCCGAACTCGGCGGAACGCACGGGGTGCGTGACGTAGTCATCGGCGCCCGCGGTCAACGCGCGGACCACGTTGCTCTCTCCGCCGTCCGCCGAGGCGAACATCACGGGCACGCGCTCGCCAATGCCCGAGCGCATCGATTTCAACAGGTCGAGCCCGGACAAGCCGGAGGAATGCCAGTCGAGAACCAGCATGTCGACAGTGGATCGGGACAGCGATTTCGACATCGACAAACCATCGCTGAAGGGAATGCAAACATGGTTGAGACGTTCGATGATTCCACCGATGACATAACGATGCTGTGGATCGGACTGGAGAATTGCGATGCGCATGATAACGGGACCGGTGAACCTGCAAACGGTGACTTCGCGCGTACTTAAAAGGCGGTGTTGAAGGCACCAAAGAAGGTCTCATGACGCTCTACGAGACCACTTCAGACGCGCGAATTCTGCAGAGCGGTACTGGCTTGATCTATCGGACAATTCTTAATCCCGGCCAACATATCGTCACAAATGCTTTCAATATGTCTCGCGAAGTCACTGTTTGTGCCGATACGTGACGGAATCCGGCCCTTTCAAAAAAGTGTTGCCTGCACGCCATGCCGCCCCCATGCCACCCGTTTGACAGCGCTGCGAAAAGCCGACATGCATATTTCACGAACCACGGAAACGTCGGACGCTGCAGATCGATAAGCTGGTCTTCATGAACTCGAACCTTCCCTCCTCACGCGCAGGGCTGAGCACACGCCAGGCGCTGATCGTCACCACGGCCAGCATGGGTTTCGTGGTCTCTCAACTCGATGTCACCATCGTCAACGTGGCGCTCGCGAGCATTGGCCGCGACCTGCACGCGAGCGTGGCGGGCCTGCAGTGGACCGTCGACGCCTACGCGCTCGCCTTCGCCGCGCTGATGCTCTCGGCAGGCGTGCTCGGCGACCGCTTCGGCGCGCGGCGCTTGTTCGTCGGGGGCCTGATGTTGTTCGGGGTGGCTTCCGCCGCTTGCGGCTTTGCAATGGATGCGACCCAACTGACCGCCGCACGCGCATTGCAGGGCATAGGAGCGGCCGCCACGCTGCCCAACTCGCTGGTCCTGCTGAATCAGGCCTGCGGTCACGACGACGGGCTGCGCGCGCGTGCCGTGGGCTTGTGGACGGCGGCAGGTTCAGTATCGATTGCTGCAGGACCGATCGTCGGCGGCCTGTTGATCGCTGCGTTCGGCTGGCGCAGCATTTTCTGGGTCAACGTGCCGTTGTGCGCGGCTGGCATCGCGGCGACCTATGCGTGGATCGCCGATAAAAAGCCGGAGCAGAAAGCGCGCGGCGCCGACTTGCCCGGGCAGGTCCTCGCGGCCGTTGCGCTGACCGGCTTTGTCGGCGCGATGATCGAACTGCGGCCGTTGGGCCTGACGCACCCACTGGTGATCGGCGGCATTGCCGTGGCGCTTCTCGCGGCCGTGGGACTTGTGCTGGTCGAGCGGCGCGCGTCGGCGCCCATGCTGCCGCCTGCGCTGTTTCGGGACCGCACGTTCAATGCGGCCACGGTGTTCGGTATCTGCGTGAACCTCACGTATTACGGCATGGTGTTCGTGCTGAGCCTGTACTTGCAGCGCGTGCTGGGCCACACGCCCTTGCAAACCGGGCTGGCGTTCCTGCCGCTGACCGGCGGGTTCCTGTTGTCGAATCTGGCGAGCGGCGTGGTCGTTGCGCGCTTCGGCTCGCGCTTGCCGATGATCGTTGGCGCATTGATCGATGCGGCCGGTTTCGCCGCGCTTCTTTTCGTCAACGCGTCGACGCCGGTGTGGGCGCTATTGCTGCCCTTCTTGCTGATCCCGACAGGCATGGGGCTCGCCGTCCCCGCGATGACGACCGCCGTATTGGGCTCGGTTGAGCCGGACCGCGCGGGCACGGCGTCGGCGGTGCTGAACACCGCGCGGCAGGCGGGTGGCGCGATAGGCGTCGCGGCGTTCGGTGCGCTGGCGAGTCACTCGGCCATGGCCGAAAGCGCGCAGATCGTGATAGGGGTGAAGGCGTCGGCGGGGGTATCGATGGCGTTGCTGTTATTCGCCGCGGTCCTCGCTTGGCGGGCGATTGAGAGCAAACGTGCGAAGGACGGAAAAACGGACGCGGGATCGATTAAATGCGGCTCGGCGACGCGTTCCTGAGCAAGACGCGGGCACGTGAAACTCGAACTAACGGCGGCGGGAACGTTAGTTGCGCCCGCTTTGCCATACGCACTTCTCGTGCAACGCGCGGTCCGCAGACCGCTCATGAGGAACTGGATATGTCCACGCCGCCGCCGGACCCGACTTACTTGCCGATAGAACCCGATCCCGACGAGCTGCTCGACCCGGATGCGCCGCCGCCCGAGGACGACCCCGACTTACCCGATGGTCCTGATTCAGCGACGCCTATAGTGCCGGCAGATCCAAAAAACGGCACACCGCGCGTTTGAATTTTCAGCTTTGAAGTGCAGCCTCTCGTCAGCAGCAAAAAATGCCCGCCTGCGTCTTGCAGGCGGGCATTTTTCCTTTGGGTGATGCGGTCCGGGCGCGGTACACCGCGCTATCTGTTAAAGAGCCGTTGTCAGGATTTCGCCCGAGGCCAGTGCCCGTTCAATCAACCCTTCCTGCTGGGCCTTGCGCACCGCTTCGGCGACGAACGTTTCCGGTGCTTCGACCTCGGCTTTGATCGCACCAATGATCCCTGAGGCCTCCACGATCACCAGCGACTTCGCCGAATCCGCCCGGCTGATGATGACGCGTTGCGGACTTCCGCCGTCTGCGATGCTTGCGCAGAATTGAACCGGTTTGCCGTCGATGGTCTGCTCGAAAGTTTGAATCATCGCTGGGTTTCGCCTGTAGTAAATGGAGTTCGCGTCAGGGCACGCATAAAACGTTCCGCCCCAACTTTCGCAAGCCGCGACCGACAGCTTAGACCCATAGTTTAGAACCTATAAGTCACGCCCACCTGGACGACGGGATACCAGCGATACCGTTCCACGTGATCAGTAATGTTTTGCTGTTCCTGATCGATATTCGCCTGCGTCGTCAACTGGCTATAGATGGCCGGCACGGAATAAGAAACATGGGGACGGCCGTACGCCACGCCGAGGTCGCACATAAAGCCAAATCCCTTCGATACCGGCTTGTGACCGTAACCCACGCCGAGGTACGGCATCACGCTCGGCAAGCGCACCGTGGCCGATGGCGCAGGTCCGACAGCCGGCACAAGGTCGTTGCCGATCTTGTAGTTGCCGTCGGCGTCAGGCACCGCATGCCCAGTCAGTTTGTCACCGTTGAAAAGCGCACCGCCCGTCACGCGAAAACCGCTGCTGGAGAACGGGAACAGGTCGAGGTAGAGCCCTCCTTGCTTGAGGCTCAGGTGCCCGTCGTACTTATTGTCGTCGACGGTAAATGAATGCGACAGGCCGAAGCCCTCCACTTCCGCATGCACGCCCGACCACGAGTTGAAGGAATATGCCGCGCCTATCCCTGCGCCCAGCGTGCCGCCCTGTACGTAAATTTCCTGCGAGTGCGCTGCGCTCGTTGCCATCGTTGCGATCGCTGCGGCGGTTGCCGCCCTTAAGACAATGTTCACTGCACCTTCTCCGTAATGTCCCCGGCTCTTTCCCGTGGCGAGACTTTACGGTTTCAGTAATCGTTTCAATGAAGCGAATAGTGACTGTTTTCGAGTTCAATTCGACGCTCCGGAAAACTGATGTGAACGCCATGAATCAACGCCTCTAATCATCTGATGAATAACACCTAAATTTGATTTGGCGCGATGGAAGGTAACTTTTGCCATGCCCAATCCCACTACAGGCAAAAAGATACCTTCTCCCTACCCTAAATCTGCTGAGCGGCTTGCCGTTAAGGTCTAGGACAGCTTCATTCAACGGAAGCATAAAAATCAGGCGGAGAGAGCATGTTTGTTGTTATTGGCTGGGTCGTGGTCATCGGGTCGGTGATCGGCAGTTTTCTGGGCGTAGGCGGTCATCTGGCCGCACTGTTCCAGCCCTTCGAGTTGCTGTGCATCTTCGGCGCGGCGGTGGGTGCGTTCGTCGTATCCAATCCGGTGACGACGCTCAAGAAGACCCTCAAGGTCATCCCCACGGCGTTCAAGCAAGGTGGCTACTCGAAAGAGAAGTACGTGCAGCTCATCGCGCTGCTGTACGAGCTGCTTCAGAAGGCGCGCAAGGAAGGCATGATGGCGCTCGAGGTCGATGTTGAAGCGCCACAGAACAGCCCGACGTTCAAGAAGTACGAACACGTGCTCAACGATCACCATCTGCTGGAATTCATCGTCGACTATCTGCGCATGATGTCGAGCGGCAACATCAACGCGCTCGAGATGCAGGACCTGATGGACGAAGAACTCGAGACGCATCACGCGGAAACATCGCTGGCTGCCGGCGCGATTCAGAAGATGGCCGATGGCCTGCCCGCGTTCGGCATTGTCGCGGCCGTGATGGGCGTCGTGCATACGATGGGTTCAGTAGGCGCCGCGCCCGCGATACTCGGCGAGATGATCGCGGGCGCGCTGGTCGGCACGTTCCTCGGCATCCTGCTCTCGTATGGTTTCTTCGGACCACTTGCCGATCTGCTGGCTGCAAAAGGACAGGCCGAAGCCAAGCCGTTCCAGTGCGTGAAGTCCGTGCTGCTTGCATCGATGAACGGCTATGCGCCGGCTATTGCCGTCGAGTTCGGGCGCAAGGTGCTGTTCACCGCTGATCGTCCGTCGTTCCAGGAACTCGACGAGGCCGTCCGCGCCACCAAGCAACCGAAGTCGGCGTGACGAGCCTGTCTCGCCCGCTGCAGATCACGCCGATCATCAAGAGGTTCGCTCATGGCTGACTCCCCTTCTCGCGACCCCATGCAGTCGGTGCTCGCGCCGACTGTTGTAGTGCGACGCAAGAAAAAATCCGCACACGCGGGTCATCATGGTGGTGCATGGAAAATCGCGTATGCGGATTTCGTGACTGCCATGATGGCGTTCTTCCTGCTTATGTGGCTGCTAGGCTCGACCTCCAAATACGACAAGCAGGGCATTGAAGATTATTTCAACACGCCGCTGTCGGCAGTCTTCGGCGGCAAGGACGGCAGCGGTGCTGCACGCTCAAGCTTGATTGAAGGCGGCGGACGCGATCTCTCCAGTTCGCGTCCGGGAGAAGCCACCAAAAGCCAGACCCAGCCCTTGCCGAAGACAACCGAACGCATGGCCGCAAGTGCCGCTGCAATCGCGGCCGCCGCGGTCAAGGACGACGCAGAGCGCCTGAAACAACTCAAGCAGAAGCTTAGTGCGTTGATCGAGCGCACGCCGGCGCTGGCCGCGTACAAGGACCAGATTCGCATCAACATCACGAGCGAAGGATTGCGCATCGAAATTGTCGACTCACTCAAGCGGCCGATGTTCCCCTCAGGCAGCGCAAAGCTGGAAACGTATGTGACGACCATCCTCGGGCAGATCGGCTCCTCGCTCAACGACGTGGATAACCGCGTGTCGATCGCCGGACACACGGACGCCGTGCCGTACTCAGGTGGCGAAGCAGGGTATTCGAACTGGGAGTTGTCGAGCGAACGGGCGAACGCCGCACGCCGCGCGCTGATTGCAGGCGGCATGAACGAAGGCAAGATCCTGCAAGTGCGCGGACTGGCTAATGTATTGCCGCTCAATAGAGCAGTCGCCGATGAACCCACTAACCGGCGCATCAGCATCCTCGTTTTGAACAAGGCCGCCGAACAAACCTTCTTTGCGGACGGCGGTCGGACCGCCGTGGATGAATCGAAGCCGGCTAGCTCAATGATTCCGGCGGTCGTTGGGTCGCAGGCGGCAAGCGCGGTGGCTCCGGTGGTCGCGCGGTCGCAGCCCGCAAGCGCTGTGATTCCGCCGGTCGTGGGGGACCAACAGGCGAAGCCTCGAGTTGCGTCGGCGAACGCCGGGCCGGCCTTAAAAAGCTAGCACGCTGCAGTGAGCGGCGGCGATTTTCCAGCCGCTCTCCGTTTCAACCCACATGCGCGTGTAGCGAAGATTGGCCGAAAGCGGCACGCCGCCAAATTGGCCGGCGAGCGCCGCATGCGTGAGCGTCACGGCGCTCCTGTCATACACGCGCACCGTCTGTTCCTTGATCTCCAGCCGCTCGATCCGCTGTATTCCATGGCGATGCGCGTTCAGGTCGTCGGCCTTGCTCCACACCTTGCCCGTTGCATCGACGAACGTGAGGTCGTCGGCGAGCAACGTATCAAGCACGTCTACGTCCGATGCAAGCATGGCCTCGCGCAACCGCTCCTCGAGTGCCGCAATCACGCTCTCTGTCATGGCTGTGTCCCTCGCTTGAAGATGAGCCGTCAGCATAGCGCGACGGCTCGCCAAAGCGCTTCCGCACGCCTCTCCGATACCCGTTCCTGGGATTTATCGAAAGTATTTTTCTGAAGCCGTCGCTGAAAAACAACTGTCATATACCTTACACACCCGTTCGCTAAAGTCCGCCCGTCGCGAGCTACAGACCGTCAGAGTCCGATGCCGTGCAGCACCTATTTGCTTCATTGACAAGTTTCGCTTAATCACACCCACGCTAGGGAGAACGTTTTGAACCGTAAAACACTGCTCGCCACTGCTGCAATGGCGGCATTCGCCGCATCGACAACCACTGCTCAAGCTCAAAGCAGCGTCACGCTTTACGGCCTTATCGACGCCGGTATCAGCTACGTGAACCACGCAGCCGTCGGCACGACAGGCAGCTCGAAGAACTTCAAGTATGACGACGGCGTATCGCAAGGCAGCCGTTGGGGCCTGCGCGGTGCTGAAGACCTGGGCGGCGGCCTGAAGGCGATCTTCACGTTGGAAAGCGGTTTTAACAGCGGCAACGGTACGCTCGGCCAGGGCGGCGCGGAATTCGGCCGTCAAGCGTATGTGGGGATTTCCAAGTCGGATATCGGCTCGGTCACCCTCGGCCGGCAATACACGTTCTCGACCGATTACCTCGGCGGTTCGTACTCCATCGGCGGCCAGACGGTTGCAGGCAACTACGCGTATCACATCAACGACGTCGACCAGCTCACGTCGAGCCGTATCAACAACTCGATCAAGTTCAGCAGCGCCAACTTCAGCGGCCTGACGTTTGGCGGCTTGTATGGCTTCTCGAACCAGGCTGGCGCATTCGAGGGTTCGCCCACGACGACGACCGCAGGCGTGACGACCCAAGGTTCATCGCGCGCTTACAGCTTCGGCGCGAACTACGCTAACGGCCCGTTCGGCATTGGCGCGGCTTACACCGACATCCACTACCCGGGTTCGTCCACGCCGGCGTTCAGCACGAACATCGCGAACGTTTCGACGGGCGGTACGAAGGACCTGCGCACGTTCGGTGTTGGCGCCAGCTACAAGTTCGCTGCTGCAACGGTGTTCGGTCTCTGGACCAATACGCGCTTCGAAGCCATCACGGGCGCAACGTCGAAGTTCAACGCGTATGAAATCGGCGGCAAGTATGCGTTCACGCCGGCTCTTACCGGCGGCCTCGGCTACACGTACATGAAGCTGACCGATGCAGCGCAAGGCAAGTGGCAACAAGTCGACGCAAGCGTGGACTATGCGCTGAGCAAGCGTACCGATGTCTACGTGCTGGCCATCTATCAAGACGCGTCGGGTTCGAATGCAGGCACGCCGGTGCAGGCTGAAATTGGTTCGAGCACAAGCTACTTCGGCAACTCGGGCAAGGGTTCGTCGAATCAGATCGCTGCACGCGTGGGTATCCGCCACAAGTTCTAAAGCAGGCGTTTGACGATAAAACGGGCCACTGGGGTAACTTTTCCCGGTGGCCCGTTTTTCGTTTGACGCTTAAGCAGACGTCTTTTCGAGGCGTCGTTGCTGGCTTAGAGCACCTTGTTTTTATCGAGCGACTTGCCCGTTGCGGCGTTATAGCGCTCGACATATTCCACCATCAGCTTGCGCATCGCGCGGCCGATCGCCTTGTAGTCGCTCTCATTGAGATTGGCAAGCGACACGCGGCCCGATGGGTGCTGCGTACCGAAGCCGCGTCCCGGCAAGAGCACGACACGTGCTTCTTTCGCAAGGCGGAACAGCAGCTCGGAGGGCTCGGTATTCTTGAAGAGCCACGCGACGAACTCCGGCCCGTACGCACGATTGCCGAGGAATTCGAGGTCGATGATGGTGTAGTAATCGACCTGATTCACGTCGCTGTCGTCAAACGATATCCCTATCTCCCGGTACAACGCCTCTTTGCGGCCACGAATCAGGCGCTTGAGCGCGTTCTTGTACGCGTCAGGCGTATCCATCAGCGCGAACAGCGAGAACAGCACCATCTGCACTTGCTGAGGCGTGGAAAGCCCCGCCGTGTGGTTCAGCGCGACGGTACGGCTGTCGGCCACCAGGCGGTCGATGAACTTCAGGTTCTCCGGCTCGGTGGTGATCGACTCATAGCGCTCGTGCAATTCCTTGCGCTGATCCTTCGGCAACTTGCGGATCAGGTCATCGATCACGTTCTCGCGGTGCATGGCGATCGTGCCGAGCCGCCAGCCTGTCGCGCCGAAATACTTCGAATACGAATACACGAGGATAGTGTTCCTCGGACACAGGGCGAACAGCGAGACGAAGTCGTCGGCGAAGGTGCCGTACACGTCGTCGGTCAGGAGGATCAGGTCGGGCCGTTCCTTCACGATCTCCGCGATGTACTCCAGGCTTTCGGTATTCATCTTGACCGAAGGCGGATTGCTCGGATTCACGAGGAAGAACGCTTTCACCTTCGGATCGCGCAGCTTGTCGAGTTCCTTCTTCGAATATTGCCAGCCGAGTTCCACGTCGGCATCCAGATTGACCACGTTCAACTGGTAGTCGTTAAGCGTCGGAATCTCGATATACGGCGTAAAGATCGGCGAGCCCAGCGCGATGGTGTCACCTGGTTTGATCAGGTGATTCTCGCGCATCGTGTTGAAGATATAGGTCATGGCGGCGGTGCCGCCTTCAGTTGCGAAGATATCGAAGTCGCCGACGAATGGATGTTTGCCGATCATTTCTTTCTTCAGGTACTGCGCAACAATCACCTCCGACAACTTCAGCATCCGGTCGGGCACCGGATAATTCGACGCAAGAATCCCTTCGCACATTTCATAAAGGAATTCGCTGCCACTCAGGCCGAGCTGGTCGCGCACATACGAGAGCACGCCGCGCAGGAAGTCAATGCCGGGAACGCCTTTATTGTCGCGGGCAAAGATTTCAAAGCGCTCTTCCAGTCCCTCGCGCTTCGGAAAGCCGCCCAGCCCTTCGGGCATGTGGGCGAACGATCGCTCCGACTCACGCATGGCGAACAGGCCCAGTTGCCAGAAGCCGTGGCGCGGAATGGTGGCGAGGAAATTCGGATTGCCCCGGCCAGCATTGAGCATGGCCGCGTTGGCGGGACGCTCGACCGCACCGCCGCCGGCGGCCTTGATTAATTCGTCCTTGAGTTCGAACGGGCTGAGCGCCGCGATCTTGGATTGTTCCTGCGAGCCCGCCTTTGTAGATTTTGCCATCCAACACCTCCAGAAATGATCGACTGCTTGAAAGAGCGACGTTTTCGAGGAACGCCAGTCCCTTTGGGAGTAAAGCGGCAATGAATTTTCAGGTTATGCGTGAGTTGTGCCTTATTAACCGAGTACTGCAACACATCTCTTTTTTTACCGGTCTTCGCAACAATCCCGCCAACCGGCACGTAGACTGTTTATGCATTATGAGGACGATAATTTTAGGTAATGAAATAATCCAACACCATTCGCAGCCTTGCGAGTTAATAGTCTAAGGGAGAAACCTTCAAACGCAATCGCTTTATGTTTTGCCCGTGGAGATTGAGCGTGAACCGCCAAACAGTGTTTAAAGCGCTTGATACTCCATGCTATTACCGAACGTCAATTACACCATTGCACAGAAACATAACAAACTAACTAATTGGCCGATTTTTTGTTGCCGACGGCTTAAATCCCCTCTGTGCACCCGGGTGAAAATCCCGGATATCACAAAGCAGGCATGCAGGCACGCCTCGTGCGCCCAATGCCCCTGCCGTATCGACAGTATTTTCGGCAGCCACCTAAACTGTCGGCCATCCGCGTGGCCACTTCGTCGTGTTCGGACACGACCTCGCGGCCGTCTGGGCAAACCAATACCACAATGGCTTTAAAACGCATGGCAATCAGAAACAAGCAACCCGACGACAAATCGATATCGATATCGACATCGACATCGACATCGCTTGACCCTTCCGGGACCGGCTTCGTGCGGGTGCGCGGCGCCCGCGAGCACAACCTGCGCAACATTGATGTCGACATTCCGCGCGACGCTCTCGTCGTCTTTACCGGCGTCTCGGGATCGGGCAAGTCATCGCTGGCGTTCGGCACGCTCTACGCCGAAGCGCAGCGCCGTTATTTCGAATCCGTGGCGCCTTATGCGCGTCGCCTCATCGAGCAGGTTGGCGTGCCGGAAGTGGATTCCATCGAAGGTCTGCCACCCGCTGTCGCTCTGCAGCAGCAACGCGGTACGCCCAACGCGCGCTCGTCGGTGGGCAGCGTCACCACGCTGTCCAGCCTCGTGCGCATGCTGTACTCGCGCACCGGCACCTACCCGGCGAAACAACCCATGCTGTTCGCCGAGGACTTCTCGCCGAACACGGTACAAGGGGCGTGTCCTACGTGTCACGGCCTGGGGCGTGTCTACGAGGTGACCGAACAATCGATGGTCCCCGACGACTCGCTGACTATCCGCGAGCGCGCCGTCGCTGCATGGCCGCCGGCATGGCATGGTCAGAACCTGCGCGACATCCTGGTCACGCTCGGATTCGATGTCGATAAACCGTGGCGCGACTTGCCGAAGAAAGACCGCGACTGGATCCTGTTCACGGACGAGACGCCGACCGCGCCCGTGTACGCCGGCATGACGCCGCAAGAAACACGCGCGGCGCTCAAACGCCACGCGGAACCGAGCTACCAGGGCACGTTCACCGGCGCGCGGCGCTATGTGCTGCACACCTTCGCCAACACGCAAAGCGCGTTGATGAAGAAACGCGTATCGCGTTTCATGGTGAGCAGCGCGTGTCCGTCGTGCCATGGCAAACGATTGAAACCCGAGGCGCTATCCGTGACGTTCGCGGGGCTTGATATAGGGGAGTTATCGCAGATGCCGCTCGCCCGTGTCGCCGATGTATTGCGTCCGGTCGCTCGCGGTGAAGCGCCGGCGGCCGCGAAGGATCCAGCGGCCGCGGCACCATCGGACAGCGAGATATTGAGCAAGGACGAGATGCGTGCCGCCGTCGCACGACGGGTCGCATCCGGCGGATCGGAGCACAAAGCCTCCCCCGATATTAGACGGACTACGAATCAATCGAAAGAGAAGCAAGTCGCGGCTCAACGCATTGCAAGCGAGTTGCTCGAACGCCTGACTACACTCATCGATCTTGGACTGGGGTACCTCGCGCTGGACCGCGGCACGCCGACTTTGTCGTCGGGCGAGCTGCAGCGGCTGCGGCTTGCGACGCAACTCGCGTCGCAATTGTTCGGCGTGATCTATGTCCTAGATGAACCCTCCGCCGGCCTTCATCCAGCCGATGGCGAAGCGTTGTTCAGTGCGTTGCAGCGTCTGAAGGCCGCGGGCAATTCGCTGTTCGTGGTCGAGCATGATCTGGAAATGATGCGCCGCGCGGACTGGCTCGTGGATGTGGGTCCGGCCGCGGGCACGGCGGGCGGCCAGATTGTCTATAGCGGGCCGCCCGCCGGATTGGCCCACGTCGAGGAATCGCAAACGCGGCTGCATCTATTCGGCGATTGCCGGCCGGCTCCGCGTTCGAAGCGCACGCCGACGGACTGGCTGCGGCTTGCGAATGTGACGCGTAACAACTTGCAGGACCTGGAGGTCGCGTTTCCGCTCGGCTGCTTCACGACGGTCACAGGGGTTTCTGGCTCGGGCAAATCCAGCCTCGTCAGCCAGGCGCTGCCGGAGTTGGTTGCGGAGCGGCTCGGCCGGCCGATAGCGGCAGAAACGGACGAGGAGCGCGATCCGTTGCTGGATGTCGAGGACATTACTACTGGCGGTGAAATCACGGCCGGGATGGAGAGAATCCGGCGCCTGGTTCGCGTCGATCAGAAACCGATTGGGCGCACGCCGCGCTCGAATCTCGCCACCTACACCGGCCTCTTCGATCATGTGCGCAAGCTGTTCGCGGAGACGCCCACGGCGCGTCGCCGCCGTTATGACGCGGGCCGGTTCTCGTTCAATGTGGCGAAGGGTCGATGTCCCACGTGCGAGGGCGAAGGATTCGTGAGCGTTGAATTGCTGTTCATGCCGAGCGTGTACGCACCATGTTCAACCTGCGGAGGAACACGCTACAACCCGGAGACGCTGGAGATCGAGTGGCAGGGTAAGAATATTGCGGACGTGCTGCAGATGACCGTGGACACCGCCTGCGCGTTCTTCGCTGACGAGCCGCAGATCATGCGTGCGTTGACCGTGCTCAAGGACATTGGACTGGGCTATTTGCGTTTGGGTCAACCAGCGACCGAGTTGTCTGGCGGCGAGGCGCAGCGAATCAAGCTCGCGACCGAACTTCAGCGAGCGCAGCGGGGCGAGACCCTTTACATCCTGGATGAGCCCACAACGGGGTTGCATTCCACGGACAGCGACCGCTTGCTGGTTCAATTGCAGGGTCTGGTCGATGCGGGCAACACAGTGATCGTGGTTGAGCACGACATGCGGGTGGCGGCCCAAAGCGACTGGGTCATCGACATGGGACCGGGCGCGGGCGAGGAAGGCGGAAAGGTAGTGGTCGGCGGCACGCCGGAGGACGTGGTGAAGCGGGGGAAACACAGCAATACTTCGAGGTATTTGAAGGCCTGCCTGCTCTGAGTTCACGGCTCAGAAGCGAAGCCAAGAAAACAAAACAGCCGGTGACTTCCCATGAAGCCGCCGGCTGCCGCCAACCAAAAATCTGACCGCTTAGTCCATCGTCTCGAGCGTCGGATAGTCCGTGTACCCTTCGGTGCCACGAGCATAGAACGTTTCGGGAACCGGTGCGTTCAACACGGCATTGCTCTCAAAGCGTTTCACGAGATCCGGGTTGGCAATAAACAACTGCCCCCACGCGACGGCGTCGGCGTCACCGCGGTCGAGCGCTTCCTGCGCGCTTTCCTTGGTGAACTTCTCGTTCGCGACATAAACACCACCGAAGGCACGCTTCAACAGCGGTCCGATCGAGTCTTCGCCCACGCGTTCACGTGCAGCAATGAACGCGATCTTGCGCTTGCCCAACTCACGTGCAACATAGCCGAAGGTAGCAGCGCGATCGGTGTCGCCCATGCTGTGCGAATCGGCGCGCGGTGCGAGGTGCATGCCAACCCGGTCGGCGCCCCAGACTTCAATACATGCGTCGACCACTTCGAGCATCAGCCGTGCACGATTTTCAGCCGGACCGCCGTAGATGTCCGTGCGTTTGTTCGTGCTGTCCTGCAGGAATTGGTCGAGCAGATAACCGTTTGCGCCGTGCACTTCAACGCCGTCGAAACCGGCGAGCTTCGCGTTCTCAGCACCCTTGCGGAAAGCGGCAACCACGCCTTGAATCTCATCGAGTTCAAGCGCGCGCGGCGTCACGAATTCGCGTTGCGGCCGCACGAGACTCACATGACCTTGCGCTGCAATTGCGCTCGGCGCGACCGGCAGGTCGCCGTTGAGGAAGATCGGGTCGGAGATTCGGCCGACGTGCCACAGTTGCAGCAGGATCGTGCCGCCTGCGTCGTGGACGGCCTTCGTCACCAGCTTCCAGCCTTCGACCTGCTCGTCCGACCAGATGCCCGGCGTTTCAGCATAACCCACGCCTTGAGGCGTAACCGAGGTCGCTTCGCTCAGGATCATGCCGGCGCCAGCGCGCTCAGCGTAGTACTGCGCCATCAACGCATTGGGCACGCGTTCAACACCTGCGCGCTGACGCGTGAGCGGTGCCATGATGATGCGGTTGCGAAGATTAAATGCACCAGCTTTGAGCGGATCGAAAAGATTTGGCATTTTGAAAGCATTCCTAAATAGACTGTAAAGGGAACCAGCAGCCAGAACACGGTGAACAAGCTGACGCTTCGGGAGCCGTTTTTCAAAGGCCCTTATGAAGCTGGTCGAGAAACGCCTGGATAACCGCATCGTCGCGCTTGAAGAATATCCACTGCCCAACCCGCTTTGAGGTCACGAGGCCCGCTTTATGAAGCGTGGCCAGGTGAGCCGACACCGTGGATTGGGACATATCGCAACGCGCATCGATTTGACCGGCGCACACGCCATTCACGAGCGGAAATTCCTGCTCGGGAAAGTAGACCTCCGGGTCCTTGAGCCACGCGAGAATCTCGCGGCGGACAGGATTGGCCAAGGCCTTGTGAATAGCGTCGATATCCATGGAAAAACGGCTTTAAGTAGAATCGCGATGAGACGAATTATATTTCGTATAAAACCGATATACAAGCAATCCACTATCGACGATAGGGGTAATCCCGGATCTCGCCGCTTGCCGTCGTCTTCAACTCGTTTTGCGTGCGTAACGAAGCCATACCGCGTCATGCTCGACGTGCTCAACTGACGCAAGGGTCAGATATGCGGGGTTTTTCCATGCGTTCATCGGCACTTCGAATGACGACGGATGTTCACTGCGGCCGTCCACCAGTGGCATGATCAGCACGCTCACCTCATCGACCAGACCGGCATTCACGAACGCGCCGCTCACGTGCGAACCGCCTTCTACGATCAGCTTCTTCACGCCCAGCTCGCGTTCAAGCGTATCGATCACTTCAGCCAGATCGATCTCCGTCTTGCCGCCGAAAACGTACGACACGTCAATTGACTGAAGATAGGCGAGATAGTCGTCGGAGACCTGCTCCGTCAGCACTTCGACCACATGCGACTTCAATGCGGTCTTCGATTTCCATTCAACCAGTCCCTTCGGGTCAATGGAAATGGCGTATTGATCCGCGCCGCGTTGGGCGAAGTGATTCGTGCGAGGAATCGGCTGCTTTGCGAGGCCTTTCGGATACCCCTCGCCGTGCGCGATTTCCTGCATCGTGACGCGGCCGCAAATCCAGCCGTCGGCTTCAAAAGTCGCTGCTGTTTTCTCGTAGAGATCGGACGCGAAGTCGAGATGCCAGCCATCGGTCAGACTGCGGCCATCGACGGAAGACATCATGTGGCAAACAATAGTGGGCTTCATGGGCGTTGGTTTGAGTGTTGGGGGGAAAGCGGAGAATGCAGCAAGTAGTGTTCCGCGCCGCAAGCTGAAAGAGGGGGACGCGGCCGTCCTGAAGCCCAGAACATGCTGGCGCCGTCCTGAGGCTTGTGGTCTTATTCGTCCTTTGGATCACGCGGATAAACGCGCTGCCGCTCATGGACCTGAAGCAGATTCACTATTTCATCGCGCTGTTCGAGGACGGCTCGGTCACGCGCGCGGCTAAGCGGCTCAACATCGTGCAGCCGGCGCTCAGCATGCAGATATCGAAGCTTGAGGCAGAGCTTCACCAGCCGCTGTTCGAGCGTGGACCGCATGGCATGACGCCGACCGAAGCCGCGCGGCTGATGTATCGGCTATACGTACCCATTATTCGCGATATTGAACACGCCCGCGAGCAACTCAGTCGCAGCGACGTAATTGTTACGGGGCGCGTCGCGCTCGGCATGGTGTCGTCGGAAGCAGAGAGCGTGCTGCCCGAATCGCTCGCCACCTTCGACGCGCTGTTTCCGCAAGTGGAGGTGTCAGTAGCCGACGGTTTCAGCGCGCAATTGATTGATGCGGTCGAGGCCGGGCGCCTGGATGCCGCGGTCATCAACAAGCCGCGCGGACGTCTCTCGCTCGACACGCGTTCCTTGCTCGATGAAGAGATGGTGCTGGTGACCAGCGTCATTCACGGACGGCCAATGCCCGAGGCCATCGACCTGGCTGAACTCGGCGATCTCGAGCTCGTGCTGCCCACCCGCCGCAACGGTTTGCGCGGCGTGCTGGATGCTGCGCTTCTCAACGCGGACATAGTGATCCAGCCGAAGTTTGAAATCGATCTGCTGAATACGATCGTGCAGTTCGTTGAACAGAGCAATGTGGCGACCATCTTGCCGCGCGTTGTCGTCCAGCGGAAAGTGGACGACGGCCTGCTGCACGCTTATCGCATTGCATCGCCGGGGATCGTGCGGCATATCGTATGCGTGAGCCACCCGAAGCGGCCGATTGGCGCCGCGACGAATGCGCTCATCGAAATCATCACGGACAACATTCGCCGCGTGACCACGACCGTTGCGCCGCCATAGATCTCAAGAACAAATCGCGCAGATCAGCCTGGCTGCACCGACCGATTATCGAGCCTGCCCAGCGTCTCCGGCACGATGAACGCGCCCACGAGAAAGATCACGCTGATCACGCCGACGAAGATCGCCAGCGTCATCGGCAACTCGCCCGGGTCCTTCGCCACCAGCGAGACGGCGGTCGGCATCATGCCGCCGATCGCGAAGCCTATATTCCACGACAGCCCCGTTCCGGTTGCGCGAATCGCGGTGGGGAAACGCTCGTTCAGGAAGATCAGGATAGGCGCATACCCCGCGCTGCCGAGTGCGCTCAACACAACCGCATAGACGGCGATCATGGTGATGCTCTGCGCGGTGGGCAGCAGCAAGAACAAACCGGGCAGCGCGACCAGGCGAACCAGCCCGAGCCAGATAAACGCGCTCTTGCGTCCGATGAACGTGCTCAGGTGCCCCGCCGCCACCGACGCCGCGAGCACCCCGATGCTCGCGATCATCAGGATGCCGGCGGCCGTGCCGTTGGGCACGTGGCTCACTACCTTGAGGAAGGTCGGCAGGTAACCCGAGGTCAGGTAATAACCGCTGCCGCCACCAATCGTGAGCAGCAGGTTGACGAACAAGATGCCGCGATAGTCCCTCGAAAACAGCGTTTTAATTGGCGACCGGATGATTTCCACCGGCGCCGACATGTCGCGCGCGGCGGCCTTTGCGGCCTTCTCAGCCGCCAGCTTTTGCCACAGCGGCGACTCTTCGAGACTATTGAACACGAACAGTCCAAGCACCGAACTGATGATGCCGGTGAAGAACATGCACCGCCAGCCCCACACGTCGAAGAGTTCGCCCGGAAAGATCGACGACATGGTCAGGTACACGATGGAAGCGAGCAACGCGCCCAGTCCCGCGCCGCCACCGCCAATCAACCCGGAGACCGCGCCGCGATACTTCGGCGCGACGGATTCAGTGCCGATGGTATGCGTCGACGCCACCACCCCGCCCACGAACACGCCCTGCACAAGACGCAGTGCGAGGAACAGGATTGGCGCTACCAGTCCGACCTGTGCAACGGTAGGCAGGACACCGAAAAGCGCAGTCGATATCCCCACGCCAACGACGGCGAGAATCATCGCGCCCTTGCGGCCATGACGGTCCGCGTAGGACCCAAACCACGCGGAGCCAAGCGGACGCATGAGCAGAGTCACCGCGAATGACGCGTACACCGCGGCCAGCGAAAGCATGGCATGTTCGGACGGAAAGAACAGCCGGCCGACCACGGGAGCCACGTATAAAAGCACAAACAGATCAAATAGATCGAGTGCCCAGCCCAGGCATGAGGCGACGACTGCGCCCATCACCTGTCGCGTGTTTACTTCGGGCGCGGCGGCGCTTTCCTGTGCTGCTACGGACATTGTCATCTCCTTGAAGGTCGCGGCGCATTCTGTTGAATGACGCCGTGTTTTTTGGCACGTCGAGATGTCGTGCTCTCGTTGGTATTTAAGTGCCGGCGCACCATTCGCGTGTTCATCTCAGCTACCGCGAAACACCGGCTTGCGTTTGCCGTGGAACGCTTCCACGCCTTCACGGAAATCGTCCGATGTACGCAGCCGGCTATAGCTGTGCCCTTCCAGTTCGATAGCAATCGAGAGCGGCGCATCTTCCGTGTCGTTGAGCAGCTTCTTCGCCGTGCGTTGCGCGAGCGGCGAGAACGCACGCAGTTCATCGACGAGTGCATCGGTCGTGGCTTCAAGCTGCGAATCCGCTACGCTCTCCACCGCGATGCCCCATTCGTACGCCTGCTTGCCGGGGATCCGGCGCGAGCGCATCACAATGTCCTTGGTCCTGCCAATGCCCACCATCTGCTGCAGGCGCGCCGAGCCGCCCGAGCCAGGGATCTGTCCGAGCTTCTGCTCCGGCAGAGCGTAGAAGGTTGTATCGGTTGCAATGCGGAAGTCGCAAGCGAGCGACAACTCGAAGCCCACCCCAAAGCAAAAGCCGCGATTCGCGGCGATCACCGGCTTCGAGCAGCGAGCGGGCGCCGCAATATTCCACGCCAGTTTCGACACATGTTCCGGCGATGCTTCAAGGAAGCCCTTGATGTCGCCGCCGCTCGAAAAATGCTCGCCGATGGCGCGCACGACGATCACGCGCACGCGGTCGTCTTCGTCGAGCGCTTCGAACGCGGCGCGCAACTGGTCGCGTGCGTGCATCGAAATGACGTTGAGCGGCGGACGATGCAAAATAATGTCGGCGCGCTCGCGTTTCTCATCGACTTCAATCGAAAAGCCGTCAAGGTCCTGCAACAGCGTCTGGCCGCGATGGGTCAAGTCAGTCATCGGTTACTCCTTCGTTGTTTCTATGGGGTTATTCGTGGTGTCGATGTCATATTCACCGGCAGATAATTTGCGGCGGAGGATCTTGCCGACAGGCGACTTCGGAATCTCATCGACGAAAACATAGTCGCGCGGACGCTTGAAATTCACGAGGTCCGACTCGCGGCACCAGGCGTCGAGCGCGTGGGCTTCAACGTAATCACGGCGCTTGATGAATGCCACTACACGCTGTCCCCAGCGCTCGTCTTTCACGCCCGCGACCGCCACTTCGTCCACGGCCGGATGCAGCGACAACACCGATTCAATATCGACAGGCGAGATGTTTTCTCCGCCGCTGATGATCATGTCGTCTACGCGGCCGCTCACGAAGAGGTCACCGTCCTGGTCGAAGAAACCGGTGTCGCCGGTGAAGTACCAGCCGTCGCGCAAGGACTTCGCATTCGCGTCCGGACGATTCCAGTAACCTTCGAATGCCTCGTCGCCGAGCAGGTCCGCAATGATCTGGCCTTCCTCGTGCACGGCCGCAAAATCGTTCGGCGATGCTGCGTCCAGCGTCACCACGCGCAGCCGCGTGTTGATGCCGGCCCGGCCGGCGCTGCCGGGTTTGCGCGTGGCGTCCTGGTCGATGCTGAACGTGTAGACCTCGGAAGAGCCATAGTGATTCACGAACAGTTCGGGCTTGAATGCGGCCGACAAACGCTTGAGCAAGCCATCACTCATGGGCGCACCCGCGAAGCCGAGCTTTGTCACCGAACCCGTGCTTGCTTTCGCAAAGCCCGGTGCGGCCAGCAGATCGTGGTAAAGCGTGGGCACGAGATACAGGCAGGTGAGCTCGAACGTGCCGATCGACTCCAGCGCATGGGGTGCGTTCCAGCGCCGCGCGCACACGAACAGGCCATCGACCAGCGCCATGGCGAGCAGCGAGCGCACGCCCATGGTGTGATAAAGCGGCATGACGCCCAGCGTGCGTTCACCGTAGCGGTACAGGTTCTGTGCGACGTGTGCAAGCGCCGCGGCGCGCTCATGCCGGTGACGGCGCGGCACGCCCTTCGCCTTGCCCGTCGTCCCGGAGGTATAGAGGATCAGCGACAGGTCGTCGGCCGTGGCTTCTGTCGTGATGTTCACTGCACGTGCGTTCAGCAACGCGTCAAATGATGTCGTGCCGCGTGCATCGTCCAGCGCGATACGCGGTATCTTCTGCGCCGCCTCGCTTGCATCGACTGCATCTGCGGAAACCGGTTCGAATACGATCGCTTTCGCGCCCGCATCGGTCACGCAGTAGTCGAGTTCGTCAGGCTTCGCGCGCCAGTTCAACGGCGTCATGACAATGCCGGCGAACTGGCAAGCCCAATGCAACGTCGCCATTTCCCAGCGGTTTTGCAGCACGACGAGCAAGCGGTCGCCGCGTACGAGACCCAGCTCGCGCAGACCACCAGCAGCCTTGGCAATGATGTCGTGCCACTTGACGTAAGTCAGCTGCACGTCGCCATCCACGAGGGCGAGCGTGTTCGGGCTGCGTTCGACGCTTTGCAAAAAGGTCCGGCCGAGATCAAGCATGTTCGGGCTCCTTCTCGCTGTTCTTTTTACGTAATGCCGCTACATCAAGCACTGCCGCCACGATCGGCGTATAGCCTGTACATCGGCACAGATGGCCTGACAGCATCTCGCGCACCTGCATTTCCGTCGGGTCCGGCACGCGCTTGAGATAGTCCGCGCACGACATCAGGATGCCGGCCGTGCAGAAGCCGCACTGCAATGCGTGATGACGCTGGAAGGCACGTTGCAGATCGCCTAGCGTCTGATCAGGCGCGAGACCTTCGACCGTGTCAACGCGGCGTCCCTCGGCCTGCACCGCGAGCATCAGGCACGAACGGGCCGCCACGCCGTCCACCTGCACGGTGCACGCACCGCACACGCCGTGTTCGCAGCCGACGTGGGTTCCGGTCGCGCCCAGTTCATGACGCACGAAATCGGACAACAGGTCGCGTGATTCGCAATAGCCCGTACGTTCTCGTCCGTTGAGTGTCACGGTGATACGCTGGCGCTCGCCGCGCGCAAGCGTGGTGGATGATGTCTTGCTCACTTCGCCTCCTCTATTACGCGCCATCCGAGTTGCCTCACCAGATGGCGTCTATACGTTGCGCTGACATGGGTGTCATCCTGCGCGTTCAGCTTCCAGCTCAAATCGTTCAGCGCGCCACGCAAGTCGTCGCCATGCAGCCTTGGCCATTGCTCGACCACTGGCCGGTCCGCCACGCCGCCTACGGCGATCCTGATCGATGTGTCGGTGACCACGGTGGCGCACGCGACCATTGCGAAGTCGCCGTGACGGGAAGAAAATTCGGTAAACGCGTATCGCTCGCCGGCCCGCTTCAGCGGAAACCGCACGCCTTCAACCAGTTCATCGGGCTCGCGCGCGGTCATCAACATGCCCTGGAAAAAGTCCTCTGCCTTGAGCGCGCGCTTGCGTTTCCTCGATCGCAGCATCACGTCGCCGCCGAGCACCGAAAGCACCAGCGGCAGCTCAGCGCTCGGGTCGGCATGCGCGATGGACCCGCACACGGTGCCGCGATTGCGAATCTGAAAATGCGAAATGTGCGGGAACACGAGCGCAAGCAAGGGCACTTCGTCCTGAAGCGTCGGACGCCACTCCACGCTGCCCTGAGTAGCCGCCGCGTTCACGACAAGAGAATCACGGTCGATGCTCACGCGATCGAGTTCCTCCGTGCGAGAGATATCGATCAGCACCCGCGGTTGCGCAAGCCGCATGTTCAGCACGGCCATCAGGGACTGGCCGCCTGCAAGAATGCGGGCCTCTTCACCGGTTTGCGCGAGCGCTTCGAGCGCGTCGTGCGTGGAAAAGGCGCGCAGGTAATCGAATGGCGCCGGCTTCATGGCGTTCTCCTAAAACGTGCAACGAGCCGGCCTAGCCACGAACCGCCGCTTTTTACGGGCTTCCCTGCTGCCTGACGTCCCAGTGATTCAAACAGTTGACGCAACACGACCTTCGCCGCGCCTTCAAGCATCCGTCCGCCCACGGCTGCAACCTTGCCCGAGACCTGCGCTTCGTAGTCATAGGTGAGCCGCGTGCCAGTACCAACGGGCGTGAGTTCCACGAGGCCATTGCCACGCGCGCTGCCAAGCGACGACATGCCCGCCCCGGCGAGCCGCAATCGATGCGGCGGATCGAGGTCGGACAGCGTGATCTGCGCTTCGAAACGCGCCTTGATCATGCCCACGCCCACGGTCACATCGGCGCGATAAGAATTCTCGCCATTCGCTTCAAGCGCGTGACAACCCGGGATCACCTTGGCGAGCGCGTTGGGATCGAGCAGCACCGCGAAGATCGCTTCCGGCGATGCCGCGAGACCCACGCTGCCTTGCGCGGTCAACGCCTTGCCGCCGGGCAACACCGGCTTCTTTTGCTGCGTCTCCCGGAACTCGGGCCGCGAAGGTTCGGGATCCTCTATACCCACCAGCGCCATCACCTTCGAAGGCGTCAGGGGCAAACGAATGTCATCGACACCGAGCGCGTCCGCCACTGCATTTGCAATGCAAGGCGGCGTGCTCATGTTGTTGCCTTCGCCCAAGCCCTTAGCGCCCAGCGGCGTAAACGGCGATGGCGTCTCCAGGTGAATGATCATAGGATCAGGCACTTCGCAGGTCGTCGGCATCAGGTAATCGGCCAATGTGCCCGACTGGAAGCTACCGTCGGCACCATAACGAAACTCTTCCATCAGCGCCGCACCGAGCCCCTGCGCGAACGCGCCGCGGATCTGGCCATCGGCGAGTGCGGGGTTCAGCAACGTGCCGGCATCGTGCGCGGTGACATAGCGGTCGATCCGCACGCGCCCCGTTGCACGGTCCACTTCAACACCGCACATATCGAAGGCAAAACCATACGCCGCCGATGTATTGATGCGGTCCTGCTCATCAGGCGCATCCATGTTTTCCGGCGTCCAGAACACCGTCTCGCGCAGACCCGGCTCTTCGCCTTCGGGTAGCAATGCAGGCGCCCAATGCGGTGCATTGCTCGCGACGCGGCCAAAGGGCATTGCATGCGTTTCATCGCCTGCTTTATAGATGCGTCCGCCTTCAAAACGGATGTCATCGGGCTTGCACGCAAGCTGCGATGAAACAATGCGCGCCAGCTTGTCGCGCACGCGCATGGCCGCGAGATGCACCGTGCCCGCGACGGCCCCTGCAAAGCGGCTCGAATAGTTTCCCGACGCCACCGACCACGCATCCTTGTGCGTATCGAACTCCACGTTCACCACGATCTCGTGCGGCGCGAGTCCGAGCACATCCGCCACGACTTGCGCGCAAACGGTCATGTGTCCTTGCCCCGCCGGTGTCGACGCCACCGTCACCACCACGCCGCCAAGCAGGTCGACGCTGACCGTCGCGCTCGCAATAGCACCGCTCTTCGGTCCTGCCTTCTTGCGGGCTTCGGCAGGCATCACCGTCGTGATGTACCCCATGTTCGATATCGACGGCTCGACAATCGCCGCAAAGCCGATGCCATACAAACGGCCTTCCTTGCGCGCAGCGTCGCGGCGCGCCTTGAGCTCGTCGTATCCACCCTCGGCGAGCGAGCGTTTCAATGCTTCCTGATAGTTGCCCGAGTCCAGCAATGCGCCCGCCGCCGCGCGATAAGGGAAGGCATTGGCGGGAACAAAATTGCGCCGGTACACGTCCAGCACGTCAAGCTTCAACTCGATCGCAATACGTTGCATCAGGCGCTCGAGCGCGAAATAAACCTGCGGCCCGCCGAAACCGCGTACGAGGCCCGTAGGCGTCTTGTTGGTCAGGACAACCCTGTTCCGCACCAGCAGCGCGGGAATGGCGTACGCGCCCGTTAAACAGCCGTGCATGCGATAAAACGTGGCAGGCTCCGGCGCGCGCAGATACCCGCCGCAATCCTCGATCTGGTCATAGTTGAGCGCGGTGATCCGGCCATCGTTTTCCACGGCTGCTTCGAGCGTGGTCAGCCGCGCCGTAGCGGAGGTCGCCGCGCTCAGGTGCTCGAGCCGGTCTTCCACGTATTTGACCGGTGCGTTCGCCTTGCGCGATGCCAGGCACATCAGCACGACGTAGGGAAATACGGCCTGCTTCACACCGAAGCTGCCGCCCGAATCGCGCGGCGCCTTGTGACGCAAGCGGTTGGCCGGAACGTTCAGCGCGAGCGCCATCACTGCGTGCAGCGAGAACGGCCCCATGAAATTGGAGGTGACGTCATACCCTTCGTCGCCGGAAAGATACTCGGCGATTACCACGGCACATTCGATCGGCGCGCAGGTATTGCGCGGATAGTGCGCTTCAAGTGTCACGCGATGTGGCGCGTTCCTGAATGCCGTTTCGGGCTCGCCATACCGGAAACTTCGGTCGCTGATCACGTTGGTGTCGACGTTCGGATGCAGCACCGCGGCGTCACTTTTAAGCGCGCCTTCTATCGATGTCACCGGGTCGAGCGTCTTGTATTCCACCTTGATCAGGTCGAGCGCGTCCTCGGCCAGCGCACGCGATTCGGCCATCACCACTGCAACGGGTTCGCCTACGTAGCGCACACGCTCGGTCGCGAGCGCCCACTGTTCCATCTTCGACTTCACCCCGACCACGAACGGACGTGACCACGCGGCGAGATCGTCACGCGTCAGCACTGCTCGAACGCCTTCACATGCAAGCGCCGCGGTAGTATCGATGGAAACCAGTTCGGCATGGGCGTGCGGCGAGCGCAGCACGGCCGCGTGCAGCGTGCCCGGCTTGATCGCAAGGTCGTCGCCATATCGCCCGCGGCCAGTCAGGATGGCGGGGTCTTCAAAACGTTCGAGCGACTTCCCGACGTAAGTGTTCTTCGGCTTCGGCGCGTTTTGCGCCTCGTGCGCTGTGTCGAGCGCCTCTGACGCTCGCGCGTCGACACCGGCAAAGCCGGTCTGTTCGCGCTGGTTCATTCGTCCGCTCCTTCGGTGTGCCGTGCACCGAACTCATCGGCAAGACCGCTCCATCGCCGGGCTATTTCCCGATGCTCAATGCCGAACAGATCGAGAATGCGTCCGACGGTATGGTCAACAACGTCTTCGATGGTTTTCGGATGCGCGTAGAACGCCGGCACCGGCGGCATCACGATCGCGCCCATTTCAGTCGCCATGGTCATGTTGCGCAAGTGCGCCAGATTGAGCGGCGTTTCGCGCGCCACCAGCACCAGGCGGCGGCGCTCTTTCAGCATCACGTCGGCCGCGCGCGCGAGCAGGTTGTCGGCAAATCCATTCGCCACCGCAGCCAGTGTTTTCATCGAGCAGGGAGCCACGACCATGCCTGCGGTGACGAAGGAACCGCTCGCAATCGACGCGCCAATATCGCGGACGTTATGCACGACGTCAGCCATCGCATCGAGATCCTGGCGCGTGATGCCGAGTTCCTGCGCGGCTGTCACCGCACCCGATGCCGACACGATCAGATGCGTCTCGTGCGTACCCATCCGGCGCAGCGCAGCAAGCAGACGCACGCCAATGACTGCGCCGCTCGCTCCCGAGATGCCGACAACCAGACGCGGCTTTTGGTCGGCGCTCATCAACTCTCGCTCAGGTAGGTATCGAAGCCGGCGTTATCGGGCGCGACCAATGTGTCGAGATCGACCGCGTCGTAGCCGGGAATCCGCACGCGGGTGAACACGTGGCCCGAATAGGCCACCGGCCGCGTGGCATCCAGACCCATCTTCGCGCTGATGCCCTGCAGATGCGGAGGGGCATCGTCAGGATGACCAACGGTTGTCGATGGATCCAGCGGCGAGCCTTGCGCGCCTTCGATTAACACAAGATCGCGGTCCGCCTGGAAACGCGTGGCGATCGCCCATTCGATTTCGGCGGGATCATGGATGTCGACGTCGGTGTCCACCACCACGACTTGCTTGATGTCGTAATGCGCGCCGAATGCACACAGGATCACGTTCTTCGCCTCGCCCTCGCGCTTCTTCGCGAACTGCACCCACAGGTGGTATCGGCATACGCCGCCGACTGAAAGATGCACGTCGGTCACGCCGGGATGACTGCGTTGAAGGTGCGATAAAAGCGTCGCCTCGCGCGGAATGCCGCCGAGCAGCAAGTGTTCCATTTCTGCCGGCACGATGGTGTGATAAACCGGTTTCCGCCGATGCGTGACCGCCGTCACCTCGATCACTTCGCGTGCTTCCTGTGCGCTGTAGTACTTCGGAAATTCGCCGAACGGGCCTTCCGCTTCGCGCACGTCGGGCAGGATGCGGCCCTCGATCACGATCTCCGCGAACGCCGGCACGCGCACCTCGTTTGTCACGCATTTAACGACAGGCAGCGGCGCGCCGTGCAGTGCGCCGGCGATCTCCAGCTCATCGAAATCAATGGGCGAAATGGCCTGGGACGCGAGCATGGTCAGGGGATCGACACCGATAGCAATCGCAATATCGAGCGCATCGCCCGCAGCTTCCGCGGTCTTCTGGAACGCATGAAGATGGCGCGGCAGCAGCAAGATCGCCATGCGATCGCGAGCGTGCACCTGGATACGGTTGATCGAAACGTTCTGCACGCCTGTACGCGGATTGCGCGCAATCACAAGACCTGCGGTGATATACGGACCGTTGTCGTGCTCGCTATGAGTGGGGATCGGCAGCAACGCGTGAAGGTCGATTCCGCTGGTATGCACGACCTGCTGGCATGCGGCTTCGCCGGCGCGCACTTCTTTCCATGGCAGGGGATGATCTGCCGCATCGCGGAAACGCTGCAACAGGTCTTTCTCCGCTACGCCCATGGCCTCGGCAATCCATGCGCGCCTGGACATGAAGCCGCTGACCACCGGCATGTCATGTCCACCCGGCGCGAGGAATATTGCTGCCTGCTTGCCGTCGAGCCGCTTCGCCACGGCCGCGAGCTCATGTTTCAGCGCGACCGGTTTAGCGATAGTCGCAACGCGTCCGGTGGCGGAAAGGTGCGCGAGCCAGCCACGCAGCGACAATGTGTCAAAGGGGGTCGTTGCGGGGCCGTTCGTCGCGGCGTCACGTCGATTCATCTGCGTCTCCATCGCGTCTCCTTAGTTTCTGAAATCAAGCGTAACGACAACGCGACATAACTTCTAATACTGTTTTTTGATGTTTTCGATCAGTCTCCGTGATATCCGTGTTTGCCCCAATGAAAGTCTTTTGTTAGTGGAATATCAATAGCATGGGGCTTGGGCGCGGTACCCTGCGGGGCGGCGTCTGATAAATAGCGGTTGCTGTATTAGACTTATTGATAGCCCGCACTTCGGACCTGTTCTTTTTGAGGCGACCTACATGGACCTGAAGCAGATTCAGTATTTCATCGCCTTGTTCGAGGACGGCTCCGTCACGCGGGCCGCCAAGCGGCTGAACATCGTGCAGCCCGCGTTGAGCATGCAGATCGCCAAGCTGGAGGACGAACTGCATCAGCAGCTCTTTGAACGCGGCGCGCATGGCATGGCGCCAACCGCAGCGGGACGGCTGATGTACCGCCTCTTTCTGCCGATCATGCGGGATCTCGCACACGCGCGACAGCAACTGGTGCAGCGCGACGAAGTGGTGACGGGGCATGTATCGATCGGCTTGATTGCGTCGGTGACGGAAAGCGTGCTGGCGGATTCATTGTCGCGATTTCACGCTCGTTATCCGCATGTGGAAGTCACCGTGGCAGACGGTTACAGCGCGACGTTTATCGACTGGGTGTCGGGCGGCCAACTCGACGCTGCGCTCATCAACAAACCTCGCTCGCGGCTGTCGCTCGACTCGCAGCCCTTGCTCGATGAAGAGATGGTGCTCGTCACCAGCGCCGTGCATGGCCCTGACTTGCCGCATGTCATCGAGCTTGCGCAGCTTCCTGATCTTGAACTGGTGTTACCCACGAAACGTCATGGCTTGCGCGGCGTACTGGATACCGCCGCGCAGCACGAAGACGTGCTGCTCGCGCCGCGCTTCGAGATCGACGTGCTGAGCACGATCGTCAAGCTGGTGGAAAGCACGCGCTTCGCGACTATCCTGCCGCGCATCGTGGTCGAGCGCGCGGTGCGGCTGGGAACGCTGCGCGTGTATCCCATTCTTGCGCCGCGGATCGTGCGTCATATCGTGCGGATCAGTCATCCGCGACGTCCGCTAAGTGCGGCGGCGGAAGCGCTGATAGCCATCATTGCCGACGAATTGCGGCTGGTGTCCAGCGAGTCGACGATGGAAGCGTGAACGTAGCTGGTACTTCTATCGATCTTCAAGCACCGAAAAAATATTGCCGGCCGGGTCCTTGAACCAGGCAATTACCGGGCCTTCCGAGCCTCGGCAAATCCCCTTGGCATCGGTCTTGAGACCTGGCATGTCGTAGTGTTCGAAATTCACGCCGCGTGCGCTCAGCGTATCGACTGCCTGCTCCACGCTATCGACCGGGAAGTTCAACACGGTGTAGGTTGCCGGCACGTAATCGGCCTTGGGATAGACAAGTACATGGTTACCGCCCGCGAGATGCAGCTTGAGAATGCCCATGGGCTCGCTCGTCACCTTGAGGGCCAGCGTATCGCTGTAAAACGCCTTTGCTTCGGCAAGATCCTTCACCGCAAAGCCGCTAAAAGCGTGACTGTCTTTCAATAGCGTTGCCATTGTTTGCTCCTTTAAGATTGTGCAACTCATGCGTCCGACCACGACGCGCGCAACTCCTTCACCGCACGCACTTCCACGCCGCCCAGCCGTGCGCCGGGAAAGCCGGAAGCCACGCGCATGGCGTCATTCATGTCGCGTGCCTCGATAAGAAGAAAGCCGCCCACCTGCTCCTTCGTTTCGGCGAATGGACCGTCCGTGATCGAAACATGCTCACCGCGAACCCGCAACGTGACCGCTTCCTTCGCGGATTGCAGCGCCTGCGCCGCGATGAAATGGCCGCTCTCTCGCAGGCGTTCGTCGTATGCCAGGGATTCGTCGACTAGTGCGTCGTACTGCCGTTTCGACAGATCGTCGAGCACGTGTTCGTCGAAGAAAATGAAGCACAGGAATTTCATCGGTCTCTCCGGTTTGGGTTGGCTTCACCTGCTAGACGCGCGAGCAAAGCCGAAATCGACAGAAAACGCGGTGAAAAAAGTTTCGAAATGTAACGGACGGGACGGCGGTGCTTGCCGCCTTTGCGACCGTGTGAGATCTCGTGCGACGATCGGCGGGATGCCGGGGTTGGGCGCGTCTGTTAATCTGCGCCTTTCTTTCCGCCGACAAGACTTCGAACCATGCAACAGGATCTCCCTTTCAACGAACGAGGTATTACGTTTGCCCGCGCCGGCCTGAGCGCGGCGGGCCAGCTCTTTCCGTTGCGTGATTTGCGCGGCGCGACGGTGGTCATGGTGCCAAAGCAGAAGCCCTTGCCGATCGCACTGGGTGTCATTGGTTTGATCGTGGCGGTAACGGGAGGAATTCTCGGTTCAGGACCGGCGTTGCTGCTGGGCGTGATGATCGCGGTAGTGGGATATTTGTCGTGGATCACGCAGGACGTGATCTACAGGATGTACGTCACTACGCCGGCAGGCGAGCGTGAGGTCTTCACGACGAAGGACGAAGAGTTCGCGCAGCGCGTGGCGCAGCTCGTGCGCGAAGGAATTCCGGCAGCGCCTGCTTCCACAACCACGCCGGGGCCCTCATCTGCGCCCGAGTCGAATTAATACTTTCTTTACACGGACCGCCGCGATCCATGCCTATTGTTAATGCGCGGCTCGCTAAAGTGGTCGTGTTCTAACCACCGCCCGTCGCGAGACGGTGCACCATCCGATGCTTCAGGCAAGCGTTGCTTCCCCGGTCCGTTCATCTGCTGTTCCTGTGCCCAAGCCGTTCGTACGGGCCACGCGTAAGCTCCAGACGGTTATTGCGTTTGATCTCATCCTGCCGGGGCTTGACTCCAGCGGGCCGCGGCGCGTTTTGCAGAAGGCGTTGGGCGGCGAAGC
The DNA here is from genome assembly GCF_047608185.1 of Caballeronia eucalypticola. Classification (NCBI taxonomy): domain Bacteria; kingdom Pseudomonadati; phylum Pseudomonadota; class Betaproteobacteria; order Burkholderiales; family Burkholderiaceae; genus Caballeronia; species Caballeronia eucalypticola. Next base: position 161,947 of record NZ_JBLKRU010000005.1, on the reverse strand, counting down.
GCGTATGCAGGTGGTAGCAACAGATCGCCGGCATGAATGCGTCACGTTGCACGTTGAAGTGCCGTCGCGGACGTTAAGCGATGTGATTGGCGTGGTGACGTCCCGGTTTGAGCAGGCAACCTTGGGCCACGCGACGACGTTCACACTGCGTCGCTAATGTCGGTTTTAGTTTTAGTTTTTGGTTTGATCTACTCGCACCGATGGACCTCAAAACCCGTCCACCGGCGCGAGCTAAAACATCAAACGTTAAACGTTAAACGATCAAAGGCTCAACGTGCCAAATATGCTTGGCATATTCCGCAATCGTCCGGTCTGACGAAAAAATCCCCATCCCCGCGACGTTTTCAATTGCACTGCGCGTCCACGCTTCCTTATCGAGAAATTTCGCATCGACGTCTGCCTGGGCTTTGTCGAAACTCTCGAAGTCCGCCAGCACCATGTAATGGTCGCCCCAATCCACCAGCGTATGAAAGATGTCATAGAAGCGATGCGGCTGGTCCGGCGAAAAGTGCCCAAGCCGGATTTGGTCAAGCGCCAGCTTGAGTTCAGGATTCTCTTCGTAGATATGACGCGGCCTGTATCCGGTCGCCCGCAACGCATCAATCTCTTCGGTTGAGTGCCCAAAGATAAACATGTTCTCGCGCCCGACGGCATCGCAAATCTCGATGTTCGCGCCATCCAGCGTGCCAATGGTCAGTGCCCCGTTCAACGCGAGTTTCATGTTGCCCGTGCCCGACGCTTCGGTCCCCGCCATCGAAATCTGCTGCGATAAATCCGCTGCCGGAATAATCAGTTCGGCCACGCTCACGCCATAGTTCGGAATGAAACCGACCTTCAACCGGTCACCAATCAACGGATCGTTGTTGACCTTCTCCGCCACGTCGTTAATCAGCTTGATGATCGTCTTGGCCATCTTGTAGGCCGATGCCGCCTTGCCGGCAAACATCACCACGCGCGGCGTCCACGCCTTCTCCGGCTCCTCGCGAATCCGGTTGTAGCGCACGATCACATGCAAAATGTTCAGCAACTGACGCTTGTATTCGTGAATGCGCTTGACCTGCAAATCGAACAACGCATTCGGGTCGATGATCGCCCCTGTCTCAAGCTTCGCTCGTGCGGCAAGCCGGACCTTGCTCGCGAACTTCGCGTCATGAAAGGCTTTGGTAAATTCAGGGTCGTCGCGCCATTCGCGCAGCCGGGCCAACTCGAACAAGTCAGTCCGCCACCGCGGTCCAAGCCGTTCATCGATCAACGACGACAGCTTCGGGCTCGCCTGCGACAACCACCGGCGCGGTGTAATACCGTTCGTCACGTTCGTGAAACGCTCGGGGTACATGCGCGCGAAATCGGCAAAAATATTCTGCGTCATCAACTGCGAATGCAGCTTCGACACGCCGTTCACCGTGTGGCTCGCAACAATCGCAAGATGCGCCATGCGTACACGCCGCTGACCGTATTCGTCCACCAGCGAAATGCGGCGGATCAGGTCGACGTCGCGTCCAAACTTTTCGCCCACTTGCTTGAGAAAATCGGCGTTGATATCAAAGATGATCTCGAGGTGGCGCGGCAACAGCCGCGACAGCATTTCCACGTCCCACGTTTCCAGCGCCTCGGGCATCAAGGTGTGGTTCGTGTACGAGAACATTTGCTGAATCAGCTTCCATGCCTTGTCCCACGGCACGTGATGCGTATCGACCAGCAAGCGCATCAGCTCGGGGATGGCCAGCACCGGATGGGTGTCGTTCAGGTGCACCGCCACCTTCTCCGCCAGCCGCCCAAAATGCGTATGCGTGCGTTGATAGCGGCGGATCAGGTCCTGCATCGTCGCGGATACGAAGAAGTATTCCTGGCGCAAACGCAGCTCGCGGCCGGCCTGCGTGGAGTCGTCCGGATACAGCAGGCGCGATACGTGTTCCGAGGTGTTCTTCGCTTCCACCGACCGGCGATAATCGCCCTGGTTGAACGCGGACAGGTCGAATTCATCGGTCGCCCGCGCCGACCAGAGCCGCAGCGTATTGGTCGCGGTCGTGGCAAAACCGGGGATCACCGTGTCGTACGCCATGGCGTTCACGTGTTCCGTATCGATCCATTCGGTCCGGTCATCATGACGGACCGTACGTCCGCCAAAATGAATCACATAGTTCACTTCGGGGCGCGGGAACTCCCAAGGATTGCCGGCGCGCAGCCAGTAATCGGGCGTTTCGACCTGATTGCCGTCAACGATGGTCTGCCGGAACATGCCGTATTCGTAACGGATGCCATAGCCAAAACCGGGAATGCCGACGGTCGCCATGGAGTCGAGAAAACACGCGGCCAGGCGGCCCAGGCCGCCGTTGCCGAGCGCGGCATCGGGTTCCAGGTTCTCTAGCGTATTCAGGTCTATGCCAAGGCCGGCAAGGGCTTCACGGACTTCGTCGTGAATGCCCAGCGCTAATAATGCATTGGTAAACGTCCTGCCGATCAGGAACTCCATCGACAGGTAATAAACGCGTTTGACGTCTTGCTCGTATTGCTGGCGCGTGGTTTTCATCCAGCGCGCCACTAGCCGGTCGCGGACCGCCAGTTCGGCGGCATGAAGCCAGTCGCGTGGCTGCGCGGTGACGGCATCTTTGCCGACGCCGTACATGAGGCGGTTGGAAATGGAGCGCCTGAGCGCATCGACGGTGCTGTTCAGCTGTTCGAATTCCAGGTCGACGGATGTCATCGAACTCTCCAGAAATGCATTGCTGGACAACGCGCTAGGTACGAGCCGCGTTCTGTCAAGCGGGACGGGGCCGGGTGAACAGGCAGGTTACGCTATTTTTATTTTTTTGGGTATTGGCCGCGGGGGCCGTGGAACTGGCACGACATCCGCCGGCAGTCCGTCCTTTGTCGCATTTCCGTCATCGGAAGCAGTTGAGCTGATCTTGAAACAGAATTGTTAAATTATTTTGGTTTCCTGATCATTTCCCCATTTGAACGCGCCTTTATGACGCGGCGTTGTGGCTGTCAGCCAGCCTTTCGATTAGCTGAATATAGTGATCGAGCGAGGGCGTAACGCGCTCGGGACTCTTTGCAAGATCATCCCAGCGGCGCAATGAAAGTGCTTCCTGCGCGAAGGGTTTGCGCATGAAATCATCCGATTCTTCCCGGCTGAAAATGCCTCCCTGCAATTTCAGGCTACGGACTGAATCGGCGGATAAGGTCGAAAAATATTCGTCATCAATTGCACATAAACAGCGTTTTGCGTCCACGTGCAGGCGGATCGGTTCGAGCACGGCATTACCGAACAACGGCCGCAGGAAGGGCAGCGCGAAATACTGGTGCAAGTCGTCAATGCCCCGCTCGCTTGGCGTCTCCCCCTGGAGGTTCAGCAAGTGTCCCAGGTCGTGCAAGAATGCCGCGCCAACGAGCGTTTCGTCTGCGCCCGCTTCCTCGGCCAGCGCCGCCGTCTGCAGTGCGTGCTGGAGTTGCGTGACCGGTTCACCGCTATAAGCAATGGCGCCGTAAGTGTCGAAGAGATGCCGGATATCAGTGAGCGTAAGCGCCATGATTCAAGCCCAGGGCAAAGAAAAAGTCTTGAGGTTCGTGAAGCTTTTCATCGCTTCCTGAACGCCTTCCTTGTAACCGAGACCCGAGTCCTTGATACCGCCGAACGGCGTCAACTCGATCCGGTAACCCGGCACTTCCCACACGTTGACAGTGCCCACGCGCAGTTCGTTCACAAAGCGCGTGATCAGGTCCGCGCGGTCCGTACACACGCCGGACGACAACCCGAACGCGGTGCCGTTGCTGATGCGGATGGCGTCATCGATGGTATCGAATTCGATGATCGGCGACACCGGCCCGAAGGTTTCCTCACGCACCAGCGTCATCGATGGATCGACGCGATCAAGCACCGTGGGCGAATACAGCGCGCCGTGGCGGTGATTGCCGCAGAGCAATCGCGCTCCATTCGATACCGCTTCGTTCACACGTGCTTCGAATGACCTGGCCGCGGTTTCGTCGATCACCGTGCCCATCTGGTTGGCGGGATCGAAGGGATCGCCGTAAGTCCACTCAAGCGTTTTTTCCACCACGAGTTCAGTGAACCGGGCGGCCACGCTCTTCTGCACCAGCATGCGCTTGACCGCCGTGCAGCGTTGTCCGGAGTTCTTGTACGAGCCCTGCACGGCAAGCGTTGCTGCACGTTCCAGGTCGGCGTCGTCCAGCACGATCAGCGGATCATTGCCGCCGAGTTCCAGGACCACGCGCCTGTACCCCGCCTTCGCCGCAATCGCCTTGCCAATCGCTACGCCGCCGGTAAAAGTGACGAGGTCGGCATAGCGGTTGGTGACGAGTTCTTCAGCGATCTCGCGCGGGTCGCCCGTTAAAACCTGCAGCATGGGTGCGGGCAAACCGGCTTCGGCCAAAATATCGGCGAGGTAATAAGCCGATAACGGCACCTTCTCCGATGGCTTCAGGATCACCCTATTATTCGTCGCAATAGCCGGCGCAAGCTTATGCGCGACTTGATTCATCGGATGATTAAAGGGTGTGATCGCGACGATCACACCGGCCAGCGGTTCACGTTGCGAAAACACGCGGCGGGCCTTGCCGTGCGGGGTCAGGTCGCAGGAAAAACTTTGGCCATCGTCGCGCAACGCTTCCATCGCGGCGAATTTGAACACGTCGGCCACGCGGCCAATTTCATAACGCGAGTCCTGTTTCGACAAACCCGATTCAAGTGAAATAAGATCCGACGCCTCTTCCGTGCGCTCACGCAGCAACGCAGCAGCGCGTTCGAGAATCTGCGAGCGTTCATAGCGCGTCAGCGTGGAGCGGTAATTCGCGGCGTACTCGAATGCGTCGCGCACGTCGTCGACGCTCGCCATTGGCACGGTGCCTATGCGTGTATTCGTGTACGGATCGAGAACATCGATAGTGCGAGCACGCGCCGCACGCTCGCCCTTCAGGCGCAGCGTTTCGACCCGTAGCGCATGTTGCTCAACCGCAAGAACGGCGCTCATGATGCAAGCTCCAGATGATTCAACGCGATGCTGAAGACATCGAAGTTGCGCAGACGCTTCCCGTCACGCTTCGCCTCGAAACCATCGGTTGGACGATTGAACAACAAGGGTACTTCCTGCTCGGACACGCCGCCATGCGAGCGCAACGGTACGGTCAATCCTGACAGGTCGTGCTCCGCGCGCCGGGTGCCGAGGACCGTGTTGCGGCCGCTCACGACGACCAGATCTCCCACGCGATCATTCGGCAATTCGAAGCGCTCGCACGCGGCCTTGTTGTCGAGCACGGTATCCACGCCCGGCAGTTCGGCAATGCGCGCTGCTAACGCTTTTGCATCGACGGAACCTGGCAGGTAGATAGTTGCGAACGAACCAAGCGCTCCGTGGTGGACTACGTAGGGATCGGTAATCGGCAGGATCACGCGCGCGTTCGGTGCGTCCAGCGTTTCGTCGAGCCAGTCTTGCAGATACACCACGTTCGGCTCGCCGGTCGTGACGTCGTGTTTAGCGTTCATGCCGTGGTCTGCGGTCAGCCCGATCACCGCGCCGAGTTCGTTGAGGCGCGCGAGGTAGCCGTCCATCATTGCGTAGAACGCGTTCGCGCCGTCCGTGCCGGGCGCGCATTTATGCTGCACGTAGTCCGTGGTCGACAGGTACATGAGGTCAATCTTGCGGGTTTCGGCAAGCCGTACGCCGGCCGCAAAAACGAACTCCGAAAGATCGGCGCTATAGACGTCCGGCACCGGCTTGCCGACCAGCTCAAGCACGTTTTCGATGCCGTTCTCCGCGAGCGTCACCGCGTCCGCTTTCTCCGCCGAGAAACAGATGCCGTCGAGTTGCCAGCCAAGCAACCGGCGCAGTTTGTCCTTCGCCGTGATCACCGCGACCTTATCGCCGCGTTGCGCCGCGGCCGCGAGGATCGTACCGGCGCGAAGATACGCCGGGTCGTTCATCATCACTTCGCCGCCCTTGCCGCCGTTCGCTTGCGGATCGAAGAAATAGTTGCCGCAAATGCCATGCACGGAAGGCGGAACACCCGTCACGATCGACAAGTTATTCGGGTTGGTGAACGATGGAATCACGCAGTCGGCGCGAAAGGCCGACCCGCCCCGCAGCATGGTGCCGATAAACGGCGCGACACCCGCTGCAACCGCCGCTTCCAGGTAATCGTATTCGCAGCCGTCGACGCAGACGACCACGGTCAGCGCGCGCGCCGGCCCATAAGCGCGGCCATTAACTTCCATAAGCATTTCGGTGGACGTGGACATGAGGTTCCTTCCCGTGATGAACCAGCGATTCTTCTAACCGTTGCGGTTAAAACGCGATTCCATATTTTGATGCACAACGCCAATATTTGCCACATTTTTCGACATAAAAAAGTCCCGAAAAATGGGACTTTCAGCGGGACCGGCCTGGATCAGGCCATCCGCCGCCGTGGCACTTTTGCCGCGATCAGCAGCAATGCCGCGAGTGAAACGGCCAGCAAGATCAGCGAAAGTGCCGATGCCGGCAAGTAATAACCGCGATTCACCTGCCCGACCACCACGATCGGCACGGTGGCGAAACCCGGCGGATAAACGGTCAGCGTCGCGCCCAGTTCGCCGAGCGACAACGCGAATCCCAACGCAAGGCTCGCGCGGATCGCGGGGACAAGCTGCGGCAGGACAACGCGCGAGAGGACCATTGAAGGCGGCGCGCCGAGGCTTGCAGCGGCTTCTCGCAAGATGGTCAGTTCGGGGCGCAGCGCGGCGGCCGCGCATCGATAACAAAACGGCAGCACAAGCGCGAGCTGCACAAGCACGACGATTGCCGCCGACCCCGATATATCCAGCGGTTTCTTGTGATACGCAATCAACACGGCAAGGCCGAGCACGACGCTCGGCACGCCATTGGGCATCATCGCGATGGTGTCGACCCACGCGCCCACGCCGCGGCGGTCACGGCCTTCCAGCGCAAGCGCCAGCCACAGGCCGAGCACCGTACCCAACACTGCGACGCCGAAGCCGACTTCGAGGCTCGTGGTCAACGCATCGAGATCACTTCCGCCCAAACGTTCGAACCAGCGCATGCTGAAACCATCGGGGAAGATGGTTCCCGACCAGTGCGACGCCACGCTGGACAGCGCCACCACGATCACCGGCAGCACGAACAACCAGAAGCAGAGCAGTGCGGCAAAAACCGTGAATATCCACCCGCCGATCCGCTTCAGCGAATACGGCTTCGACGTGCTTGCGGGCAGCGTAAATTCAGTTGCCATTGCGGCCTCCCGTGCGTCGATTGACCCGTCTATACAGCGCGTACAACGAGAGTGACATCGCAAGCATCACGACCGCGCCGGCGGCGGCCGTCGGCAAGTCGAGATCGACCGTAGCCGAGCTATAAATGGCCATTGGCAAGGTAATCAGATGTGCGCTGCCGAGCACCAGCAGAATGCCGAATTCGTTGAGCGTCAGCAGAAAACAGAGGATTGTGCCTGCGGCAATACCGGGCCACGCGAGCGGCAGGATTACCTTGAACGCAACCATCCAGCCGTTCGCGCCAAGGCTCTTGGCGGCTTCGATCAAGCGCATGTCGAGCGTCGCGAACGACGCCAGCGTGGGCCGCACGACGAACGGCGCGTAGAACACGACCTCCGCGAGAATCACGCCGCCAATACCGAACAAGAAGTTGAGCGGCGGGTCCTGCGTGTTGAAAAGCCGCTGCAAGCCGATGCTCACCGACCCCTGCGAGCCATACAAAAAGATCAGCGTGAACGCCACCAGGAACGACGGGAACGCGACGAATAATTCGAGGAACCGCGTGACCAGTTTCGCGCCCGGGAATGGCTTGAAAAACAGCATGGCCGCGAGCAGCACGCCGAGCAATGAAGCGAGTGTCGCGCTGGCAAAGAGAATGCCCAGCGTTGTGCCAATCACCCCGCTAGTCTCAGGATTGCTGAAGAACGCGGTGTAGGCATGAAAGCTCATGCCATGCGCACCGCTCACGCTGAGGATCAGGAGTTGCAGCAGCGGATAGATGACCAGCGGGCCGAGTACGACCACGAGAATGAACCACAAATGCCACTGTGCCAGGCGTTCGCGACGCCGCTTGGCCGCGGTATGCGCAACGTCGTCGACTACGTGTTCACTCACTGATAAGGACGACATCGTCAACCTCGTGGCGTAGGGAAACGCGCGCGCCCTTCACGGGCATCGGGCCGTGGGCACGCTGCATGGTGACCAGCACGGGTTGATCGGGCAGCGCGTCTAGCATCACCGATACCGACAACGCCGCGCCGTACCACTCCACTGAAGCGATGGTGCCATGCAGTTGAGCATCGCCGAGCGGCACGATCTTGAGGCACTCGGGGCGCACGCACGCTACATGCTCGCGATCGTCGTGACGGGCATCGCCGATGGGAAACATGATCGATGGCGGCAACAAATTCGCCGCGCCAAGATAGCGCGCGACGAACGCGTCCTTCGGGTTGTCGTAGAGTTCGCGCGGCGTGCCGAGTTGCGCAATGCGGCCATCGCGCATCAGCAATGTGCGGTCGGAAAGCACCAGCGCGTCGTCCTGATCGTGCGTCACGCAGACAATAGTCAGGTTCGGCAAACGCTCATGCAACGCCTTGAGTTCGGTACGTACGGAGGCGCGCAGGTTGGCATCAAGTGCGGATAGCGGCTCGTCCAGCAGCAGCACATCCGGCTCGATCACCAGCGCGCGCGCCAACGCAACGCGCTGCTGCATGCCGCCCGACAGCTGCGCGGGCATCACATGCCCAGCGTCGCCGAGTTGCACGAGTTTGAGTGCATCGGCTACCCGCCGTGCGATCTCACCGGCTTTCAAGCGCCGCGCCCGCAAACCGAACGCGACATTGTCGTACACCGACAAATGCGGAAACAGCGCGTAACTCTGGAACAGCAAGCCGAGATTGCGCTTGAACGGCGGCACGTGCGTGAGGTCCCGCCCCGCCACCGTCAGCGTTCCCGCGAGCCCGTCCGCTTCAATAAAGCCTGCTATAAACCGCAGCAACGTGGTCTTGCCGCAGCCGCTACGGCCGAGCACGGTGAGCAATTCCCCGCGCTCGATAGTCAGCGACAGATCGTCGAGCACCGTGCGCGTGCCGAAGCGCACGCTCAAGCGGTCGATACGCACGCCGCCGTGCGCGTGCTGATTTGAATCCACGGCGGGAACTTCGCGAGCGGCCGGAGCCAGCGTCAAAGTGTTCACGGTTCGCATCCTTGAAAGGCTGGTGGAAACAGGACGAGCCCGAAGGTCTAAATTAGCAACGGCTTAAGACTTCGGCTTGACGACTTCGAGCTGTTTGTCCGAGTTGCCGATCACGTCGTTTTTCCAGCGCGTCGTCCATGCGGCCTTCTTCTCCATCACCTGGTTCCAGTCCACCGGAATCAGCTTCACGCCCGCGATCGCCTGCTTGACCGTTTCGCCATTCTTGCCTGCCAGCGGCACGTCGGTACGGCCCGGAATACCGTAGATATCCGGTACCTTCGCCTGCACTTCCTTCGACATCAGGTAGTCCACCAGCTTCTTGCCTTCAGCCTGGTTCGGGCCGCCCTTGATCAGGCCGATTGCGTAGGGCAACTGGAACGTCGTCGGTGCGTCGCCCGGCTTGGCCGACAGGAAGACCGGCTTGAGCGAGAGGCCGCCGTTGGTCGAGTCGTCCAGGTCCATCTGCAAGTCGCCGTTGGCGAATGCGATCTCATTGCGCGAGAGCAGGACGTCGAGATAACCCGTGCCCTTGGTGTGGAATTTTGCGCTCTTTTCCAGATTCTTCAGGTAGTCGAACGCTTTGTCTTCGCCCATCAGTGCGCTCGTCAGGATGATCACGGCCATGCCGTCACCCGCGGTGGCCGGATTCGAATACGCAATCTTGCCGCTGAAGTCGGGATGCAGCAGATCAGCAAAGGTCTTCGGCGCGGTCTTCGTGATTTCCGGGTTGATCGCGAACGAGAAATAGTTGTTCACGAAGGTCGCCCAGGCGCCGTCCGGCGCTTTCGCGATCGCCGGCACGTTCGCGTAGTTGACGCTCTGGTAGGGCTGCAGCAAGCCGGCTTGCGACGCCTGCTGGATGAACGGCGGCAACGTGACGAGCACGTCCGCTTTCGGCGAATCCTTTTCCACCGTCGCACGATTCACGACTTCCCCGCTACCCGCGATCACGATGTTGACCTTCACGCCTTCCTTCTTTTCAAAGGCCGGCAATACGTCCTTGTACAAGTTTTCCAGGCCGTCGGCGCTGTACAGCACGACTGCATCGGCGGCGAAAGCCGGCACGGTCACAACGCTCGCGAAAGCGGCAACGGCGAGTGCCGGCAACACGCGCTTTGCAAAACGGGATGCGGGGAAGCGATTTTTTGTCATGGTGCTTGTTTCTCCGGGAAGGCGGATACGACCAGATGGCGTGAGGTTAGATGCACGTTTTCTTGCACGTTTTTCTAAACATCGGCTCGACTCTTCTTTCGTCCGATGCGTCCGATGATTCATTGGTGCAGCGTTCCAGGATTTCAGTCCGCCGGCAACCCGAACGAAGGATCACAGAACTTCATGACAGCGACGTGACGATGCCACATTTTTCCAACAAAGACCACATTTCGCCAAAATTCCGACGTAGACTATTTCAGACCTGCCGCAGGAGACTTAAGCGTCGACCGAAGTCGACCAAGCCGTCGAAGCGGTGCCTGAAGCTATGAATGGAGGAAACCGTGATCAACGGAAGCGACCCGATTTTACTGACCCCCGGCCCACTGACTACATCGCCTGCCACCCGCCAGGCGATGCTGCGCGACTGGGGTTCCTGGGACGCAGCTTTCAACCGGATGACAAGCGATATCTGCCGCGACCTGCTTGCCATCGTGTCCGGTCAAAAAGATTTCGTGTGCGTCCCCATGCAAGGCAGCGGCACATTTTCGGTGGAAGCCGCGCTCGGTTCGCTCGTGCCGCGCGACGCCGTGGTGCTCGTGCCAAACAACGGCGCATACTGCACGCGCTTACTGAAAATACTGGAGCGGCTGGGGTTGGCGTCGATCGAGTTGAAGTTTCGCGATGACGAACCGGCCAGCGTCGCGCGGATCGAGGAAGCATTTCGCCGCGAGCCGCGCATCACGCATGTGGCGCAGGTGCATCTGGAAACGAGCGCGGGCTTGCTGAACCCGCTCGATGAGATCGCGGCGTTGTGCAAGCAACATGGCAAGAGCCTGATCGTCGACGCAATGAGTTCGTTCGGCGCATTGCCTATCGATGTATCGAAGGGGGGAATCGACGCCGTGATTTCCGCCAGCGGCAAGTGTCTCGAAGGCGTTCCGGGGATGGGTTTCGTGATCGTACGGCGCGCGTTGCTGGAAGCGTCGGCGGGCATTTCGCGGTCTCTTGCGCTCGATCTCCACGATCAATACGCGTACATGCTGAAGACCACGCAATGGCGCTTTACGCCGCCAACGCATGTAGTCGCCGCGTTGCGCGCGGCGCTCGATCAGTTCATCGACGAAGGCGGTCAGCCGGCTCGCGGCGCGCGGTATAAACGCAATTGCGCCGCGTTGATCGACGGCATGGCGTCGCTCGGTTTCAAGCCGTTCCTGGACGCCGCGGTGCAAGCGCCCGTGATCGTCACGTTCCATGCGCCGCGCGATCCGTCCTACGATTTCAAGCGCTTTTATGAAGCCGTCCGCGATGCGGGTTATGTGCTTTATCCCGGCAAGCTGACGGAGGTGGAGACGTTCCGCGTGGGGTGCATCGGGGCTATTGATGCGAACGAAATGTACAACGCGGTCGCGGCAATCGGGCGGGCGCTCGACGCGCTGAAAGTGGGCATGACGGACCTGACGCCAGCGTGACTTCACCGCGCGAACACGCACAGTGCCGGCTTTCAGGCGATCATCAATTCCGGCCCGCGCGCGGCGATGGCGCGGCGCATGGCTTTATCGGGCGCGACTTCCGTGATCACATAACGCGCCTTCTCGAAGTCGCGGATACGCACGGGCGTGACGTTGCCGAACTTCGAGTTGTCCGCAACGATAGCCGCTGCGCTCGCCGCCAAAATCATGCGGCTGCGTACTTCGGCGGCCAGGCGCGAGTAGTCGGTCAGGAAGCCTTCCGGCGTGATCGCGCCCGCGCCGACAAACGCAAAATCCACGTGGTACTGCGAGAGTTGCTGCACGGTGTCGAGCCCGAATACCGCGTCCTCATGGTCGGAGAGCTCACCGCCGAACAGCGTGACCTTGTTGTCGTTGCGGCGACCGAGCAGCAGCGCGATGCGCCAGTCGTTGGTATAGACCACCAAGCGGTGCCGGTCACCCAGTGCACGCGCGACAGCTTGCGTCGTGCTGCCCGAGTCGATGATCACCGACGCGCCGTCGGGGACGAGTTGGGCAGCCCGCTCGCCGATCGCACGCTTCGCGGCGGCGTTCGCCGCTTCGCGCACATCGAGGTCGGGCTCGCGACGGTCATTGGACAGCGCGCCGCCGTGGGTGGTCGCGATCAGGCCGCGTTCGGCGAGTGCGTTGAGGTCGCGGCGGATGGTCTCCCGCGACACGTCGAGCGCACGCACGAGTTCGGCGACCGACAACGCGCCGTTTTTCGACAGCTCCGACAGGATGTATTGATGACGTTGTTCGGCGAGCATCGAGTGCGGCCGGGCATGCCGGCAATGAATGAACAAGCAAAGGAATAACCACGGGACCGCGCGTATTGTAGTACGCGAAGGGCCGTCATACGGATGACCATGACAACAACACTCACTCCCCTTCATACCGATGTCGCGATTGTCGGCGCGGGCATTCTCGGGCTGGCGCATGCGTATGCGTTCGCCAAACGCGGCTTGCGCGTCACCGTATTCGAGCGCAGCGGCACGCCGGTTGGTGCGTCGATCAGAAATTTTGGCATGGTGCTGGTGACCGGCCAGCCGCCGGGCGCAATGCATGCGCTTGCGCAGGCATCGCGGAAAATATGGCTCGACTGGGCGGCCGGTGCGGCGTTGCATGTCCGGCGTTCGGGCTCGCTCATGTTTGCGCGCAGCGCGGCCGAAGTGCAGCTTATGGAAGCGTTCGCCGCAACCCGTGCCAAAGAAGCGGGTTACGACGCCGCGTTGCTTTCCCGCGCCGCGCTCGATGATCTCTACGATGGCCGCTTCCAGAAACATCGCGCGGCACTCCATGGGCACGCTGATTTGCAGGTGTTTTCGCGCGAAGCGGTGCCTGCGTTAATCAGTTACTTGCGGCTTGTGTTCAACGTGGATTTTCGCTTCGGGACGCTCGTGCAGGATGTAGATGGCGGGCGGATCGAGACGACAGCGGGTCAGTGGCGCGCGGAGCACGTGGTGGTTTGCGCGGGACACGACTATTTGTCGTTGCTCGCGCCGCAAATCGCCGGGCTTGAGCCGCGCGTGTGCCGTTTGCAGATGCTGCGCGTACGGCCAACCACACCTTTCACCCTCGATCACGCGGTGCTGACCGGACTGAGCTGCCTGCATTACGGTGCGTTCTCGGACCTTCCCGAAGCCGCCGCGCTGCAGGCTGAAGTGGCAACGCGCGCACCCGAGTTGCTTGAGCACGGTATCCATCTGCTGGCGAGTCCGACGCCTCGAGGCGACCTGATCGTCGGCGATTCACACGATTATGGCGATGATCCGTCGCCCTTCAATGCGCAGGCTATCGATGACATCCTGCTCGGTCTGGCCGAGGACACGCTCGGCGGCACGCTGCGGGTCGTCGAGCGGTGGCAAGGCGTATATGGCGCGCGCACCGGGATGTCGGACGCACCGTTTTCTGTTCTGCGCGCCGCGCCCAATGTGACCGGTGTGTTCATGCATAGCGGCGTGGGCATGAGCGTCGGACCGGCGCTGGGTGAGCGCGTCGTCAGTCATTTGATCGACGGGGCGGCGCTGCCCACGGCGTGACAACTTGTCGCAGAGACGTGTCCGGGCGGTGCGAGGCCCCGGCATCAAGGGGCTTCCCTTGGGGCTTCCCTTGGGGGCTTCCCTACCCCTAAGCCACGTCATTTAACCAGCGGCAAGAGTCTGTTTCCTCGCTGCATGGCAATGAGGGCGCTCGCGCCCGGTAACATCGACGCCTGTTCTTTTATGCGACTGCGCTGGGTGTTCAACGATGAGCTACAAGAAAGGCATTGTCCTGGAGATTCAGTTTCCGCCCGAGCGGTTGAATGACGGGGCGGGAGACCCCTACTGGATCGACCTGACACTCGACGAAGCCCGCCGTCTCCACGACCAGCTTGCGAGACGTTTCGCAATCGATACGCAAGCCAACGAACCGCTAGACACCTTCACCATGGAGTGACTTGGGTCCCGGCGTTCTCACGACCCATTACAAGTAGGGCTCGACAAGTTGCGGAAACGGTTCGGCCAGTCGCCCGACATGGCCGCCTGTGCCGCTGCCAGCGGCATATCGCCCGTACACACGCAGCGCTTCAGAAACACCGCCAGCCGCTCCTTGCGGCGTTGCCCGGCACGCCCGTCCCAGCGGCGGATGTCGAGGTTCGCGGCGGCGGTCGGCGAACCGCCAAGCAGGATCGGCATGCGGTGATCGAGCGCGTAGTCCGATGCAGTCTTCGGGTCCACATGGCGCTGAGTCAGCAGTTGTTCCTTCTGGTGCTGCAGGGTGTCGAAGGGCGGCAAGACATCGTCGGCATAACCGGGACGGCAGATCGTGTCCACAATGGTCGTCTGGGTCACGCGCGGATCAAGCAGCTCGGCTTTTTGCGCGTGCGCCGGCATACCGCCGGCGGACAGCGCGAGCAGGAACCAGACAGTGGCAACGCGCCGGCGACCATGGCGGCGGTAACGATGATGCGGAGAAAACCTTCTATTCATTCGGCGATCGGGCCGCGCCGGAGACGCGACGGCCATATGTCGGAGCGAGAGGAGGGGCTAATTAAAACACATGCGCGTTCCCGGAACGGAATCGTCATTAATCACGGCGGTGGAATGACCCGTGCGGTCGACGCCAGTCGATGGCTAGGCGGCTATCTGCGTGCTTAGGCAGTGTGCTGCTCGAGCGCCGTCTTGAGCGCGATTGCTTCATCGACGAAATGCGCATAGGCCGCGCGGATTGCCGCGGTGTCGTAGCCTTGTCCTGGCTTGAGCGCGCATGCACGCTGCAGGCTCAGGCAGGCGTCGGAGAAAGACGTGGCGCCGATCACGAACGCCGCTCCCTTCATCCGATGCGCCAGTTCGAGCAGACGATGGAAATCGCCCGATGCGAACGCCCTGCCCGCTTCCTCCAGATCCTGGCGGTTCGCCGACAGCATTGCATCGATCAGGGCAGCGGCTTGATCACCGAAGCCGTTGACCTGGTCTGCGTCGAAACGCGGGGCCGTGGACGGAGGAGCCGAGTCTGGTTCAGCAACTGCCGGTTGAGCCGGTTCAGACGCTGTGTCCGAGGCGTTATCGGATGTGGTGTCTAGTTGCCCCGGAGAGGAAAGGGACATGCTGTATGCGGCTGAAACGGCCCTGCAGACCGCTCTGTTCGCCGGGAAGTTTTGAGTGGGGCCATAGGTATCGGAATGAACATGGCCTGGCGCGAGGGATCTCGCAGAACCAATCGATGCGGTCGACACATGCATGGGTGATGCACCCACAACGCGATCGAAGAAGGCTCTGCTCGGCGCCGCGGCCTTCGACTCTCGCTCATCGTGCATGGCAAGCACCAGCGCGCGGCCCAGCGCGTCGAGCCCAAGAGGCTTGACGAGGCACAACGTCATGCCGGCGTCGAGCGCTTGAGTAACCGCCTCGGGTTGAGCATTCGCGGTCACGCCGATGATGGGTGTCGGCTTTGGCCTGGCGTTCCTACGCGTCAACGTTGGCATCGGTTCACGCTCGAGTTCACGCTCACGAATTGCGCGCGCGAGATCCTCGCCGCTCATCGTGGGCATCGAACAATCGGTCAGGATCAAGTCGAACGAAGTGCTCTCCTGCCGCCGCCGCTCCCAGCGCGCAAAAGCATCTACACCGTCATTCGCGGTTTCAATCACGCAGCCAAGCGTTTTCAACTGGCTCGCCAGCAGGATGCGATTGGCGGGATGATCGTCGACAACGAGTACATGCAGACCGAGCAAGTCATGTGTATCGAGAGCAAGCGTGAGTGCTGGCGCTGCCGTGTTCAACGGCGGGCGGGCTACAGGAAACCGTACCCGCGCGGTAAAGCGGCTTCCCTGTCCAGGCTTGCTGGACAATCGGATCGTGCCACCCATCATGGTCATCAAGCGGCGGCAGATGGTGAGGCCCAAACCGGTGCCGCCAAAACGGCCGGGCCGCTCTTGTCGCGCCTGCGCGAAGGGCGCGAACAGCAACGCTTGCTGATCCGCCGCGATACCGATGCCGGTGTCGGAGACCGCCATTAAGAGTTCGCGATGCGCGCCAGCATTGCCTTGCTTCACGGCCCCGATCGCATACTCGAGCGTCACGTGTCCCGCATCCGTAAACTTGATCGCATTCGACAACAGGTTGCCCAGCACCTGCCGCAGGCGCAGCGCGTCGGCCATCACCCAAACGTGCTCGTGCTCCTGACGGCCACGCGCGCGCACCACGAGCGCGACGCCTTTGCTGCGCGCCGCCGGCTCATAGATCGCCGCCACGCCTTTCACCCACTCAGCAAATTCCAGCGGCGCCGACGTCAACACCAGACGCTCTGCTTCGATCTTCGCCATGTCGAGAATATCGTCGATCATTCCAAGCAGGTCATGCGCCGCCTGATGTGCCGTCCCGAGCGCCCGCTGCGTCGATGCGCGGTCCCCCGGGCTGCGCAATTCGAGTTCGAGAAGTCCGAGCACGGCGTTCATCGGCGTGCGGATTTCGTGGCTCATGGCAGCGAGGAAGATCGACTTCGCGCGGTTCGCGGTTTCGGCTTCTTCCTTGGCCGCGCGCATCGCCTGTTCGGCCGCACGCCGGCGTGCGATCTGCGCTTTCAACGACACGCCCCAGCCGATCAGCAATGCCAGCAGCGCCGCCCCCAGCAGCGCCCCAAAAATGACTTGCGGACGCCGCCGCTCCCACTGGCTATCCGGGTGCTCGACCAGCATCCAGCGGCGGCGGATCGCGTCGAGCTCTGTCGGCTGCATGTGTTCGATCGCGCGGTTCATGATTTCCAGCAGCATCGGCTGATCACGCGCGATGAGAAAACCGTGCTGCACATGCTGATCCGAAAACGCGCCCGTGATGACGAGCTTGTTGCGATACGGATTGCCGACTGCATAGTTGGCGAAGGTCAGGTCGATGATGGTGGCATCGGCCTGGCCGTTCACCACGGCGTCGAACTGGCCATTGATCGGCGATGTCTCGACAATACGCACCGAAGGCATGCGCTCGCGCAACATGCTCATGAGCGCATGATTACGCCACAGCGCAACGCGTTTGCCCGCCAGCGCATGCGCGTCGCGCAGCGGCTCCGCTCCCGTGCGCGTCAGGATCACAAGCACGCCTTCGCCATACGGTTTGCTGGGCGCGAACTGCGGCGGAATGTCGCCGGCGCTCAGCCCGTAGGCGATCAGGCTCGCGCGGCCATCGCTCAGGTCATCGGTCACACGCTCTGTCGAACTGCGCAGGCGGCCTTCGAAGTTAAGGCCCGTGAGCGCGCCAATGGCGCCAAGCATATCGACCGCCAGACCCGCGGGCTTACCGCTTGCATCGCGGAATGTCATGGGCGCAGCGTCTGCATACATGGAGTAGTCGATCACCGGATGCGCGGTGATCCACGCTCGTTGCGCATCGCTCAACATAAGTGGCCGGTTGAACGTCACCGCGGCGGCGGCAGACCACCGCGCCCGCACCTCCAGCAGAAAGCGCGGCGGCAGCGCGGCGAGCGCCGCATCCACACGTTGACGCTGCAAGTCACCGGCGGAGTCGGCGGCGAAGGCGAAGCTGTAGCCGGCTTCGTCGAATGCGGCAAAGCCCGGGATGGTGAGGCTCACCAGGTCCAGATGATCGATCGTGTAACCCGTCGTGGCGAGGTCTCCCACAAACGCGTCCGCGTCGCCGAGTGACACAGCCAGCAGCGCACTCAGCGTGTCGCGATAGCCCACGGCGCGCAGCGCGGGATAAGCATCGCGTAGCCGTTGCGCCGACGTTTGCTGCTCGACATAAGCAACACGTCCTGTACGACGGCCCTCGATGCGCCGTTCAACGAAGACTTGCTTGGTCACAACATAAGGCCGGCTATAACGCAGCGCCGGTCCTGCGTCATTGCCGGTCGCACTGGTCGCGGCATCGATCCGATGATGGCGCAGCGCGTCCATCATGGCGGGACGGTCAGGAAAGGTCCGCCATTCAAGCGGCCTTTGCAACGCAATGGCCACGCGTTGCGCGAAATCGGCAGAGACACCGCGAACGCGCAAAGCGGAATCATCTGGATCGTTCATTTCCATTGGCGGCAACGCGCCCGGAACCGCGCCCACGATAAACGGCCTGGGCGTTGCGGCATTGACTGCAATGGACAGTGCCAGCGGGCACGCGAAGACGATTATCTGATGCAACGCAGTGATGCTACGTGTCGCGACGTGAGTCCTTGCGTGTGTTCTTGCGTGTGTCCTTAGCCAACTCATAACGTGATTGCCTGCGCACGACGCTAGACGCGTTCTTGAAAGGAGCGCCAGTGTCGCAAATACCAGCAACCACGCCAATTGGCGATTTGAAACGATCAGTCTGCCTAAATGAAACAGTCACGTTGACAAGCTAGCGATCAGGCTAACGTTCACGCTGGTGATTGCTAGCGTTGAGTCGCTGACAAAACCGTAAGCCTGGTCATTAACCGTGCGGTTAATTTGTCAGCATTCGCACCGCTGCAGTGCATTTATCGATTCATTATTGCAAGACACACAAAACTATTTCGACAGATACACAGCTAATGCATCAACACTTACTTACCTACACTTCATTGTTGAGATTGTTCAGCATGACCTCATTGGTCCTGGAACGAACTCGACACACACAAGAGAGGAGATTCCATCATGTTCAAGTCACTGGTTCCCGCAATCGTGCTTGCTTCCGCGCTAGGCGCACCGGCATTCGCTTATGCGCAAGACGCGGACTCGGTAAGCCGCGCTTCAGTCAAGGCCGATCTTGTTCGGATAGAGCAGTCCGGCTATAACGTAGAAGGCGATCACGCCACCTACCCGGCGCAGACCCAGGCAGCGGAGCAACGCGTGCAAGCGAACAGCGGAGTCGTGGCAACGTCGTACGGTTCACCGACCGATAGTTCGTATGCCGCCGGCGCGCGCAGTACTCCAATGGCGCAACCCGCGTCGACACGTTCGGTGTATTTCGGGCATTGAACGCCGGCACCAATGATTCGAGTGCCTCAGAGAAAAATTAACGCGTTAGTTAAATTGCATTGATGAAAGGAGCCGCTACATAGCGGCTCTTTTTGTTTCGGTCTCACCAGCAGCACTTCATGAATAAATCGGCATACCGCCGCGCCCGTCTCAGCCCATCCCTCGAAGCATCCGCTAGCTGTTCCCTGACAGAAACTTATTTCGCCGCTAACATTCGGCAAGGTTCTGTTGCCGTGTCCAATCAGCTCGCTTATTGCGAAACCAGACACATCAGTGTCACATCGCTTGAGGGGCTATCCGGGCTACGCAATATTCGACCTGATCGACGTAAGCATGCTCGTTCGCTTTTCCCCATGTATTTTGTATCGCCCGTATCAAGCCGTCTTTTTCATTTAGTTGTGGCTTAAGTCTTCGCTATTAGTAAAACGCTCCACCCGTGACCATCCGCTATCAACTTTCAGTCGATGGTATTTCCGGCGGGCAGCGCAGGTATGTCTTTCGGTCTTCCTGACTAAAGCCATGCATGCACGCACCGCCTGCCTGCTCATTCACTCGCGCAAGAGGACACACATGAAGACGAAACTCATCGCAGCGCTACTTGCAGCAGCGCTCGCTCAAGTCGCCCTTCCTTCGCAGGCGCAAGTTGCCGGCTCGCAGACGCTCGGCATCAGCGTGGAGGAATCCACAGCCATCCTCGGCGGCTGGAGTGTCAAGAAATCCATCCTTAACAAGCCGGTTGTCAATGAGAACGGCGACCGGGTCGGCGTGATCCACGACATCATCGTGGCGCCGGACAAGGCGGTGTCGTTTGCGATTGTCGCGGCCAGCCAGTTCGCCGGCGTCTCGCATCACGACGTCGCCATTCCTATCGAGCAACTCGATATAGTCGGCGGCAAGATCGTATTGGCTGGAGCGACGAAGGCAGCAATCAAGGCGCTGCCGGAGTTTGAATACGCGAAGATGCCCGCAACGCCGAAGCCGCGCGCGGATTTCAACGATCATCATTGATGCATCATTGATGAGATGAAAGTTTGCTGCGGCACTCGACGCCGCAGCAAACCGTTCACGTGCCGTGTGAACCGGGCGAGTTCAGCCCGGCAGCTTGGAGGCCAGTACATCGACTTTCATGATCTGCGGCGGCGAGGCGAACAAATCGCCCGCCTTCGCCATCAGCGCCTCGGCCACCTTGCCGGACAGATGTGCATCGCGGCCGGCTTCATCGGGGAAGGCATCGAAGATGCCAAACGTGCTTGCACTCAGCTGCAGCGCGAACCACGCGGTCGTCGCAGGCTCTTGCTCGACTAGCGCAAGGCCGCCAAGCAGGAACGCCTCGACCTCTTTCTCCTTGCCGGGTTTTGCTTCTAACCGGACCCACAATGCTGTCTTGACCATGTCATCCTCCGCGGATTCCTGTTGCACACCATGACGGGCAACGCCCGTGTCACCCCCGTGCCACCCATTACGCCGGCACGCTCTCCGCCTTCTCAGCCCGCGCCCATACGCGATGTTTCGACATCGCCGCGATAAACGCCTTCATCACCTTCTTAGTGTCGCTGCCTACGCTGATGCCTTCGTCACCAGTTGGCAGATGCGCGGCCGCCAGCACGTCCTCGCCGTCGCCCACCGCGCCAATCGCCTTCAGATGCTTGAACGATTCCAATACGTAGTGCCGGGCATCGCCGGATTCAGACAGGAGCTTCGCACTCGCCGCGCCGCCTGCTACCACCACGCCGTCGAACATGATCGATGGCAACGCGAGAATGGTGGCATCGACTTCCACGCCGTCGCCCAGGGTGCCTAGCTGCGGCGCGATCACCTTCGCATGTGCACCTTCGGCCGCCAGCGCGTCCTTGATCGCCTTGATGCTGGCGATATCCGCACCCTTCGCGGCTAGGATGGCGACCTTGCGCGTCTTCACCGACGGTTTGGCCTTCGCGACAAGGCTCAACGCCGGCGACGCAGCCAGCGACGACTTGCCCAATTCCGCCGCGCCGGCGCTCGCTTTCGGCGCCGGCAAGCCGAGGTTATCGGCAACACGCGCACAGAGTTCGCTGTCGATATTCGCCAGGATCCCCAATTGCCGCTCGCGGATAAACTTGCGCTCGACCTTGCTGAGCTCGAACGAATACGCACCCACGATGTGATCCTTTTCCGGCTTCGTCATGCTGTTCCAGAACAGCGTGGCTTGCGAATAATGATCGGCGAAGGACTCGCTGCGCTGACGGATCTTCACGGCATCCACGCGTTCCGGATAGGTCTCGAAACCACCGCCAATTGCCGCTGGTTCGGTTTCCTTTGGCCAGCCGCTATCGATGGAATTAGGTTCATACGAAGCCTGTCCGCGATTCACCGTCATCCGGTGTTTCGCGTCGCGCTGGTTGTTGTGCATCGGCGCAATGGTGCGGTTAATGGGGATCTCGTGGAAATTCGGACCACCGAGGCGGCTGATCTGCGTGTCCGTGTACGAGAACAAACGCCCTTGAAGCAGCGGATCGTTCGAGAAGTCGATACCCGGCACAATATGCCCCGGACAAAATGCCACCTGTTCCGTTTCCGCGAAAAAATTATCCGGATTGCGGTTCAGCGTGAGCTTGCCGAGCATGGTGATCGGCACGGTTTCCTCGGGAATGATCTTGGTCGGATCGAGCAGATCGAAGTCGAACGAGTGTTCGTCGTCCTCTTCCACAATCTGCACGCCCAGCTCCCATTCCGGGTAGTCGCCCATGTCGATCGCTTCCCACAAATCGCGCCGATGAAAATCCGCATCCTTGCCGGCCAGCTTCTGCGCTTCGTCCCACAAGAGTGAAGCCGAACCAATGGTCGGGCGCCAGTGGAATTTCACGAACCTCCCCTTGCCCTCTGCATTCACCAGACGAAACGTATGGATACCGAACCCTTCCATCGTGCGCAGGCTGCGCGGGATCGCGCGGTCGGACATGGTCCACAGCACCATGTGCGCGGACTCCGGCACAAGCGAGACGAAGTCCCAGAATGTGTCGTGCGCCGAGCCGCCCTGCGGCATTTCGTTATGCGGTTCAGGTTTGACTGCATGAACGAAATCGGGGAACTTGATCGCGTCCTGAATGAAGAAGACAGGCATGTTGTTGCCGACCAGGTCGAAGTTGCCTTCGTCGGTGTAGAACTTGACGGCGAAACCACGCACGTCGCGCACGGTGTCTGCCGATCCACGTGAACCTTGCACCGTCGAGAATCGTACGTACACCGGCGTTTCTTTATTCGGATCCAGCAAGAAAGCCGCTTTCGTCAGGTCCGTATGCGCCTTGTACGGCTTGAACACGCCATGCGCGGCCGAACCGCGTGCATGCACGATACGCTCCGGAATCCGCTCGTGGTCGAAGTGCGTGATTTTTTCACGCATGATGAAATCTTCGAGCAGCGAGGGGCCGCGAGGACCGGCTTTGAGCGTGTTTTGATTATCGGAAACCTTGACGCCCTGGTTGGTCGTCAGCGCTTGATTCGTCGCGTCCGAGCGGAACTGCTCAAGACTGTCGAGCTTGGGGTTGGTATTGTTTTGTGACGGTGTGCGCGCAACTGCGCTGGTGTTGTTCGACGGCGCGGCGGCGCCCGCATTCTTCTTCGAGGTCGGCATTGGGGAAACTCCAGAGTGCAGTTGAAGTGGCGCATTTCACATACGCTCGTTCGTCCGTTCGCAACTTGTGTTCCCGCCAATGCCGTGCCTGAAGACGTACCTGAAGACGTCCTTCAGACCCTCGCTAAATCATTGCTCGCTACCTTGCTGCGATCTTGCGTTGCTGCAATGCGCGAATCCGGCCCATGGCTTCGTGGTCGGTAGTCGCTGCCTGATACATCTTCGCGAGATCCGCCTTCAATTGCGTGCGCGAACCGCCGTCGAGATAAATCATGTGGCCCGACGGATAGAAGTTCGCCGTCAGATTTTCCCGGACGGTTTTATCGATGAGCGGCATTTCCTGCAGGTCGATGATCGTCTGGTAGAACGGCGTCACGAAGTCGTAGAAACCATTCGCTGACAACACCTTCAAATCAATATTCAGCGCCATCACCGCAGCCAGATCGCCGGCCGTGTAGAGAATGATGTTGCCCTGCGCGTCCATCCCTTTCTCGGCGCCGGTCGGATCCTTGTGATGAAAATCCCAGTTGGCAAAAGCCTGGTCGTTGAGGTCCGTGAACGAAGACGTGGACGTGAACTTCAATTTCTCGTTCAGGTACTCGTTCCACATCGCCGTGTACACGCCTGTCACCGCGGTCATGGTGGGATCGTTGCCGCCGGAGTTCGGATCGATCTTGCCCGCAATCCCCGTTGAAATAGCCGTCACGCGACCATCGTAGGAACCTAGCGCCTCGCCTTTTGACTTCAGCAGCGTGGTGAGAAAGAGCGAGTTGCCGCGGCTGTCGTAGGACGCCACGTCGAGACTCCATGCAATCAGCGTAGCTTTGTCGATGCCCGTGTATTCGGACAGCTTCTCCACGGTGTCGTTGTCCGTCTGCGGGAATTTTCGCAGTGCCGCAATGTAATCCGTCCGCGAGAATTGCGCGACTTCCTCGGCGAACGTCAGCAGATCCGTGGGCCGCGGATGCACACCCAGCTTTTTATGAAACCAGGCATCGGCGGCGGCGGTCGGCAACGCGCCCACCGGATTGCCGGATTGCGTGTAGTCGAGAATCGATGACTGCAGCGTGATGCCGTTCAGGTCGACGCCGTCTTCATGCAAGAGGTACGCGAGCACACAACTGCGCGCCGTGCCGTACGACTCGCCATATAGAAATTTCGGCGAATTCCAGCGATTGTTTTTTGTCAGGAAGCGCTTGATGAATTGCTTGAGAGAATTCGCGTCCTGATCGACGCCCCAGAAATCGCGATTCTTGTTCGGTGCAATGGCCGCCGAATATCCGGTGCCAACCGGGTTGATGAAAACCAGGTCGCTCTTGTCGAGCAAGCTGTCCGGGTTGTCCTCCATCTGGTAGGGCGCGGGCGGCGTGAACGCAGGCGTGGAGGTCTTGATGCGTTGCGGCGCGAAGGACCCTAGCAGCACGAATACCGACGACGACCCCGGTCCGCCGTTATAGAAAAACGTGACCGGGCGCGATTCTTCGGTCTGGTTATCCTGCGTAAATGCAACGTAGAACAACTTGGCGTCCGGCTTGGAACTGCTTGGATCGACGATCACAAGATGCCCGGCCGTCGCCGTGTAATCGATCGTCTTGCCGCCTATGACGGCCGAGTGATGCGTAATGGCGGCGCTTTCATCGGTCTGGGTCGCATCGATGGAATCATCGGGACCGTTGCCGTAAGCGGTGGGATCGAAGTAAGGCTGATCCGCCCCGGATGAAGCCCCGGATGAAGGCGGAGTTGAAGAGGGGGTTGAAGACTTTTTCGCCGCTGAACTGGAGTTCGTCATGATTGCTCCTTTGCCGGTGTTGTTGGAGTTCTTGCCTGGCCCATCGTCATCGCACTGTCAAAACTGAACCAATCAACCTGAACCGCTACTTCAGCGCAGCCGAGACTGTTGCGCCGTCCGGGCTGCCGAGCCCCGTACACGCGTCCCATCCCGCTGCCGCCTCGAAGCTGCCGTTATTTCCCTTCGTGATGTCATGTCCCGCGGTCTTCGCGCCGTACAGCTTGGGGTTGAGGAAACCCGCCGGGTTGCCCGCCGCCGCGTTGATCCGGGCGATCAGCCCCGCCCATAGCGGCGCGACCGCGCTCGTGCCGCCCACGACAGTCTGCGTCCCGCCAATGATCACATCGTAGCCGGTGATCGGCGACGCGTCGCCTGCAACATCGGGTACACCGCGTTTGGTCAGCGCCGATTTCCCGCCGCTGGCCCGCGTAACGCTCAAGCCTTTCTGCCAGACCGGCAGCGCAAACACGGCGCTCACGCCGCCGCCGGTTGCGCCACCCTGGTCGCCGTCGTTCCACACGACTTCGCTGCTGATGCCGCTCTTCGTCGCCCGCAATTGCGTGCCGCCACACGCGAGCACATACGGGCTGGAGGCCGGGAAATCGACGGTGTCCTGGCCGCCTGCGGCGCCGTCGCTGGAGCCGCTGTCGCCGGAGGCCACGCACACGGTCACGCCCAGTGCCGCGGCCGATTGCAGGACTTCATCGAAGGCGTTTTGCGATTGCGGCGTCCAGTTGGTTTCCGGGCCGCCCCAACTGATCGAGATGACCGATGGTTTGTTCGTATCGTCGTGGATCGCGCGGTTCACGGCGTCGATAAACCCCGCGTCGCTGTTGGCCGTGAAATACACCGCGATAGTCGCGCCCGGCACGATCGCGCCAATGATTTCGATGTCCAGCGTCACCTCGCCGTCCGGCCCGTTCGGATTGCCTGTCGGCGAGTTCTTGGCCTGGTCGACGCCGACTGAAACCACGTTCGGCTTGCCCACGCCCAATTGCGAAAAATAGGCGCTCAGGTCGCTTTCGCTATACCCGCCGCCCAGTTCGATGATGCCCACGCACTGGCCGCTGCCGTCGCCGCTCGGGAAGTCGTAGAGCTGCGCGAGATCAAGCGGCGTGTACGAGGTGCTGGATTCGCTGCGCGCCGTCTGGAACGGCGGCCGGAAGCGGAAATGCGGGCGCGCCTGCGGGCGGCTGTCCAGACCCAGCACGGCGGTCACCGTGTCCTTCATATCGTCCGGCACGTTCACAGGTCCCGTGCGCCCGCGATACTCGCCTATCGCATGATGTTCGAAGCGCTCGAGCTTGACGCCGAAGGCCGCGCTGAACTGGGCGATGGTGCCCGACAGCACCACGCTGCGCGAGCCTGCATCGGCGCGGACTACGCTCAGACTGTGCGCCTTCGCGAACGCTTCGGTCTTGGCGACATCCGCAGCCGATGCTCCGAAGCGTTTGGCAAACTCATCGCGGGAAACCGGCTCGGCATCGGCCGCGCCGGTATTGATCTTTTGCATCAACTGGGTGAATTCGCCTTCGTTTTGCCGCCGAAGCATCACTACTACTTCGATCTGTTCGTCCGGATTGCATGCGCCGAGGCAACGTGCGCCCTCGGGTTGCGACTTGTCGCTGCCGGCTATCGGATGCTTGCTCATGGCTTGTGGCTCCTGGCTGGTACGGAAAAATTCGTGTCGCGCGGATTCAGGTTCGAGATGATCTCTGCTTGGCTCAAGGCTCAAGGCTCAAGGCTCATGCACAGGTCTCGGCTCATGCATCTTGCTCAAGCCTCCTATCCGACACCGCGCGACGGGTGCAGTTCCAGCATAGGCAAACGATTGCCTTCTGCTTATGCCTCGGGCGGCGAAGGACTGTCAATTCGGCATCGCCCCCGCTTTTGGGCTTGATTCGGGATAGATCACGGTGCCGTCGGATTGCGGCAAGGCGTGTAGCGTGAGCGTCGCGTGCGTGACTTGATGCGCTCCCATGATGTGCAGCACGGTCTCGCCTCGCGCGAGCAGATAATCCGCCACGATCCGCCGATGACATCGCCACCACACGGCTTCCGAGCACATGATCGCGCAACGCTGTGCGTGGCCGAGGTCCAGAAGGTCCTGCAGCGCGTCGCGGAAAGGTTCGCTCAATGCGTAATCGGCGTAATTGCGGAACGCCGGATGAGTCCAGTAGGCGTTCGGCGATGGTGAGTCAGTGTTGCGCTTGCCGCGCCGGCCGCCCAACGCCGGACTATGCACGTAGGCAATAGCGTCGGCACTCAGCGAAGCCGGCAAGGTGTCCTGGTTGAATTGCGGATTGGTCCGCGATCGGGGAATGCTGCGGACATCGACTAGCGTGTTTATCGCGTTTTCTCTCAGCAAGCCGATAAATTCCGGCAGCGGACGCGTCGAATGACCAATAGTGAAGAATGGCAGGTTCATCGGGTGGTCTATAGGCCCGGTCTTCAGGGCCGGTCTTCAGGATATTCCCGCCGTCCGTCGCCGGACAGCCAAGGCTCGCGGCGGATGCACCAGAGTTCATACGATGGATCGAGGAAACCGGTTTCGTCGAAGGCGCCAATCGGCAAGTCGATTTCATCATTGTTGACGTACGCCATATACGCAACCGACCCGCAGACCGGGCAGAAATGGCGGCGGGCATCGACTGAGCTTTGCCAGGCTTTGGTCACGCCCGACATGGTGACCTGCTCCTCGGCGTACACCGCGTACGCGCCAAACGCTGACCCATGCACGCGGCGGCATGTCATGCAATGGCAAAGACCCACGCGATTCGGCGCCGCCGTCGCCGTGAAGCGCCATGCTCCGCACGCGCAGCCTCCTTCATGCCGAACTTCCTGACCGGTGTCCTGAATCATGTCGTTCATTTCAGTCTCCCTATAATCTGGTATCTGTTATCTACTACTGGCATGCAGGATCTCGTCACCCTGGCAGCAGCGGGCATGGCAACAATCTTAGTAGCAATGTTAGTGGCAATCCGCGTGGTAGCAACCGGCGCGCCGCATCGGTTTGGCGACGTGCAAAAAGGCGCGATTTTGCTACGATGACACCCCCACGAGACGGAGATGGCACTCATGAAGCACGTATCCCTGCTGGCTCTGCTCCCCTCCGGCACGACGCCTGCCGTCGCGACCGGGCCGTACGCGACGCCGGCCGCTCCCGATCTGGCCGCCTATGTTCTCTCGCACGAACGTTATGACGCCGTGGAGAACGCGCCGTCCCCGCGCAACGATTACAAAAACGTGCGCGTCGCCGATGTCATGACCGACGAGTACGTGTTCCCGCTTGGAGATACAGGCAAGTCGATCGTGCTGTCCGGTTATCAGATTGCGGCGGGATTTCTCGCTGAACGGGCCGCCGACGAGTGGCTTGAACTCGCACGCCAACAGCACGCCGCCGATGGTGGCGCAGACGACGACGGCACGCGCCACGTACCCGATCCCGCGGAAGCCGATCAGTTGATGGACCGTGCGCTTGAATCCGCCGAACGCATCCTTGCGCCGTTCGAAATGGCGCCGATCGCGTCGTTATTCGAAACGAACTATCGCGGCGCTCGCGAGTTTCTTCGCCTGAGCTGGGAAGGTTTGCCGGAAGACCTGGTGCCCAAGTCGCGTCGACCGGCCGCGGTGTTGAAAGCGGCTGCGGATTCGGATCGGGACTCGGCATTGGCCGCGAAGGACTATGACCCGTACGGCCTCCAGGGCACGAGCGATTACGACGTCGACAAGCCATTGGCATATCGGGAAAAAATCGGCCCGTTCCTGCTGACCATGACATATCGGCATGAATATCCACAGGTCGACGACGAACGGCTCGGCACCGCGTTCGCGGTGTTTCACGAGGCGGGCACGGATATCGTCGCGGCGGCGGTCGAGTTGAAACTCGTGAAAGTGCCGCCCATCCAGAGCAGCGCGGATCTGGTGTATGTCCTCGATACCTACTCCGGCGAGATGCTGTCTCTCGCGCTCGCCGCCACCGAAGCGCTTGGACCGGAGCGCCTGTGCAGCGTGTTCAATATGCATCGGGTGGTGTATATCAGCACGTGGGAAGTGAGAAAACCGTGGCGCGGCGAAGGCCTGGGCGTTGCATTGCTGCGCGAGGCGTTGGAGCGCTTGCCTGCGGACCCCGATGGCCGTCCCGATGCGTTGTGCGTGGCGCCCGAGCCTTATCAGACTGAAGTGCGCTATCTCAGCCAGTTGCCGCCCGCGTTGCGCGCTGAAGTCGATATACCCGCGCAAAGGCTCACCCGACATCTGACGGAATGGCTGGATCGTGCAAATTTGCCGAACGTGAAGACGCATTTTTTCATCCCGATGGCCAAGCACGAAGGCATTGGATCTGCGGGCGAGAACGCGCGGTTGATCGACCGGATCATGGAAAGTGAAGCCTGATCCGGTACTTGTGATGATCGATATGCAGGCGAAATTGATGCCGCATATCGATAACGGCGCGGCTGTGCTGAAGCGTTGCCGGGCGTTGGTTCAAGCCGCCGATCTGCTCGATATCCCGGTACTTGTCACCGAGCAGAACCCACGTGGGCTGGGCGCAAGCGTCGACGGCCTGCTTGGAGAACGTGGCGAGCGGCATCGCCTATTCGAGAAGCACACATTCGATGCCACCCTGTGCCTGGACTTCGTGGCGGCGTTGCCGACGAAGGAATCCGTCTTGTTCGTAGCCGGCTGCGAGGCGCATGTGTGCGTGTTGCTGACGGTTACCGGCTTGCTGAAACTGGGCTACACGGTGGAGCTGATCGCCGATGCCGTCGGTTCACGCGCTCCGGAGAATAAGGCAATCGCGCTGGCCAGGGCGCAGCGCGAAGGCGCGCTTCCCACCACGACGGAAACCGCGATCTTCAGCTGGTTGGGAAGCTGCGAACATCCGCGTTTCCGAGACGCACTCGCGTTCATCAAATAGCATCAATGCCCGTCACTGCAGCCATGCGCGCCGGTCATGGCTGGCATGAGCAGATTTCGATTGTTGCGGGTTTTTGGCCTGCCTACAGTGCTTTCACGTGCACGGTCACGTAGCGCTCCAGGGTATCCGAGTGAATCCCGCGAGGCGAATCCCGCAAGGTTGATCCAAACCGCGCTCTCCGACTTTTCTGCTCAAGGCCACCATCATGACGACTCGCCTCTCCCGCCTTGCCCGGCGCCTCTTCGTGGCTACGGCGTTCGCCGTGCCCTTGGCAGCCACGGCCACTTTCGCTCACGCGGATGCCCTCGATACCGTGCAAAAAAATGGCGTGCTTCGGGTTGGCGTATTCATGGACTATCCGCCGTTCGGCTCTATCGGCCCGGATATGAAACCGCAGGGTTACGACATTGAAATGGCCGACTATCTCGCCAAGACGATGAAGGTCAAAGTCGATCTTGTCCCGATCACGGGCGAAAACCGCATGGCTTATCTCGCCACGGGCAAGGCCGACGTGCTGCTGAGCGTGGGCCAGACGCCGGAGCGCGAGAAAGTGCTCGATTTCTCGCGGCCGTATGCGCCGTACTATCTGGCGGTGTTCGGACCGAAGTCGCTGCCGGTGAAAAGCGAAAAGGATCTGGCAGGCAAGACCATTTCGGTGGCGCGCGGCACGCTGGAAGACCTGAGCGTGACGAAGGTCGCGCCGCCGGACGCGACGATCAAGCGTTTCGATGACCCGAATGGCGCCATTTCGGCGTTTCTGTCGGGGCAGGTTCAGTTGATGGTCGTGGGCAATGACGTAGGCGCAACGATCATCGCGCGTAATCCGCCGATCGCGCCGGAGCAGAAATTCGCGCTCTTCAGCTCACCCGATCATGTTGCCGTGAATAAAGGCGAGACGCGTTTGCTGAAGGAAGTGGATGCGGCCGTGGTGAAAGCTAAGAACGACGGCACGCTGAACAAGCTTTCTACGAAGTGGCTCAAGGCGCCGTATCCGAGCGATTTGTAAGCAAGGTCGCATCGTTACCGATACAAAACTGCCACCGTCAGGTGGCAGTTTGCATTTGCGGTTAGCGGGGTCACACGGGGCTCATTTCCAAGCCCGGAAGCTCATAGTTGGAGGAAGGATCTAATCGCATATTTGGCCGCGTCGAGCTCCTCTGCCGTTACGGTTTCGCCTCTGAAGTTAACTTCCCCGGCGACGTAGCTCCAGCTCCGGATCTGATCGACGAGCGCCACACCTGGGCGCTTGAGGCTCTTGAGCGGAATCTCGGTCGCCCACTCTCTCACGGTGGAGGTGATCGGCAAGCCAGTAAAGCGGCCGGTAATCTCATTCACGACTGAATCGGAGATGATCAGGACCGCGCGATAGCCGTCCTGTTCATTCCCTTTGGACGGGCCAACGTGCAACCTGACCACATCGCCGGCGTCCGGTATTCCATTCTTCATTCCATACCTTCGCGTGTCGGGTCCTGCGGGCCACCCCATTCGTCACCGACCGGATCGCCGAAATCAACTTCGTCGTGGCGTTGGAGCTTGCCGTCCTTAAATTGCTGAATCAGGCGCTCGCGAGAGAACCGTGGAATGGCGCTGTGTGCACGCACGAGCAGTTGACCATCGTGGACTTCAACATCGACTTCCTGACCTTCAACGAGCGAGGCTTCGATGGCAAGGTTGGACGGGATGCGAACGGCAAGGCTGTTACCCCATCGCTTTACAATTTGAATCAGCATACATATCTCCTGCGTATCAACGCGTTGCTACAATCAATCTTATATATTAAGACATGGAGTGTCAACGCGTCGATACAGGCAAGTTGCAGGCGTTTGACACGCAAAGTTTTTTGACCCTGCGGCAGAACACGGCAATGAAAAAGTAAGCCCACGGTAACCGTATCGAACGGCTTGTCTAAGGCCGTCCAGACCCTCCCAAACATCTCGATTTACCGATGAATGTAGCCCTTACCTGCAATCCCGAGCGGGAATCATCGTGAGAGCGCCGCATTCATTGATGGCATTGGATTTGCTGACTCTCATCGTCCCCATTCGCCTCATCGGCTTGCACCCCGCAAGACACAAGCGAGTGGCGGCAGCGCCTCTGTCCGCCAGACACGCCGACACCCCGACGCGTCCAGCCGAACATAGCGCTCACTCGATCGAGCGAGGAGCTTCATATCGCCATGCGCCACGTCAACGTTCCCCATGACAGCAACCTAGACCAAGAATCATCCGAGGCAGTCAAACCGTCGCGCCGCAGGTTCCTGCAATCAGCAGCGGCAGCGGCGGCCGTCACCGCCGCGCCGCTCGCTCGTGCGCAGCAACCGGCGGCGACGTCGGCACCACCGCCCACGTCCACGACCGCCGCGCCATTAATGCCCGTGAAGCTGACCATCAACGGCCGTGCTTACGACATGCAGCTTGAAGCACGCACGACCCTGCTCGATGCATTGCGCGAATACGCCAGCCTCACCGGCACGAAAAAAGGCTGCGACCGCGGCCAGTGCGGCGCGTGTACGGTGATCGCGAACGGCCGCCGCATCAACTCGTGCCTGACGCTCGCTGTCATGCACGACGGCGATTCGATCGTCACGGTAGAGGGCCTTGCCAACGCGCAGACGCTTACGCTCAGTCCGATACAAAGGGCTTTCATCAATCACGACGCGTTCCAGTGCGGTTTCTGTACGCCCGGCCAACTGTGTTCGGCAACTGCGCTGATGGATGAATTCCGCGCCGGCGACGCCAGCGCCGCGACTGCCGATGTCCGCTACCGTCCCGCCCAACTCTCCGACGATGAAATCCGCGAGCGCATGAGCGGCAATATCTGTCGCTGTGGTGCGTATCCGAACATTGTTGCGGCGGTGAAAACCGTTGCGATCAATAAAGCTTAGGAGCGCACATGGATGCCATTTCTTACGAACGCGCCACGGATGTGAGCGCGGCGATCAAGGCAGCGCAGCAGCCGGGTGTTGCGTTTATAGGCGGCGGAACGAATCTGCTCGACCTCATGAAGGGCGGTGTCGCGAGGCCGGTAAAGCTCGTCGACATCACCCACATAACCGGCTTGAACACGGTGAGCGAACTGCCCGACGGCGGCCTGCGAATTGGTGCGCTGGTTCGCAACAGCGACGCCGCGAATCACACGTGGGTCCGCGAACGTTATCCGCTGCTGTCGCAGGCGTTTCTCGCGGGGGCATCGGCGCAGTTGCGCAACATGGCGACCGTTGGCGGCAACCTGATGCAACGCACGCGCTGTTATTACTTCTACGACACCGGCTTTCCCCAATGCAACAAACGCACTCCGGGAAGCGGCTGCGCGGCGATAGAAGGCAATAGCCGCATCCACGCCATCCTGGGGGCGAGCGCGCAGTGCATTGCGACGAATCCATCCGATATGAACGTGGCGCTCGCCGCACTCGACGCCGTGGTGCACGTGAATGGTCCCCAAGGTGAACGGTCGATTGCATTCGCGGAGTTTCATCGATTGGCTGGCGATCATCCTGAAGTCGATACCACCCTGCAACCCGGCGAACTGATCACGGCCGTCGATCTGCCGCCCCCGCTCTTCGCGCAGCACTCGCACTATTTGAAGGTACGTGACCGCGCGAGCTATGCGTTCGCGCTGGTATCGGTGGCCGCCGCATTGCAGATGGACGGCAATACGGTGAGGACCGCGCGCATCGCGCTGGGTGGCGTCGCGCATAAACCGTGGCGCGCCACGGCGACTGAGCAAGCACTCACTGGCCAGCCGTTGTCACCCGACACGTTGCGTAGCGCAGCAGCGCTTGCCGTTCGCGATGCACGCAGTTATCGCGACAATGGCTTCAAGATCGAACTGGCGCAGCGCGCGATTATCCGCGCGGTGTCGACTGCAGGAGGTGTGGCATGAGTGTTCTTGGACAACCGCTCGACCGCACCGACGGTCTTCTGAAAGTCACGGGCCAGGCGAAATATTCCGCCGATAATCCCGAAGCCAAGCTCGCGCATGCGGTGCTGGTGACGAGCACGATCGCGCACGGCAGGGTCGCGTCAATGGACACCGCGCGCATACAAGGCATGCCCGGAGTCTTGCTCGTGATGACGCATGAAACCGCGATGCGCCTGCCCAATGGGGGCAAACCGAATGCCGAGCCGCCAGCTGTGCGCAGATTGTCGCTGCTGCAAACCGATGAAGTGCGCTACAGCAACGAGCCCGTAGCCGTCGTCGTTGCCGATACGCTGGAACGCGCAACCGATGGCGCCCGCAAACTCCAGGCATCGATTCGATACGAAGCCGCAACGCCAAACGCGGACTATCAGCGCGCGAAAGCCACGGCGTATCAGCCGGAAAAAATGATGGGCAGGCCGATCAACACCCAACGCGGCGATGTGGCTGCCGGTCTGCGTCAGGGTCCGACGCGCCTCGACGTGGTCTACACCACGCCGAACGAACACCACAATCCGATGGAGCCGCACGCAACATTGGCGCGCTGGGACGGCCCGAATCTCACGCTCTACGATGCCACGCAAGGCGTCTCCGGCGCACGCGGCGCGGTCGCGAAAACGCTCGGCATCAAGGAAGAAAACGTGCGTGTACTCTGCCCGTTCGTCGGCGGCGGATTTGGATGCAAGGGTTCGGCGTGGTCGCATGTCGTGCTTGCCGCCATGGCCGCGAAACAAACCGGCCGGCCGGTTCGTCTCGTGCTGGAACGTCCGCAAATGTTCGGCATGGTCGGCAATCGGCCGTTCACGGATCAGCACATCCAGATCTCGGCCCGCGACGACGGCACGCTTACCGGCATGCGTCATGACGTGATCTCGACCACGTCGACGTTCGAGGACTGGAACGAGAGCTCGGCCATCCTCACGCGCATGCTGTACGCCGTGCCGAACCAGGCGACCACGCACAAGCTGGTGAAACTCGATGTCGGCACACCCACGTTCATGCGCGCCCCCGGTGAAACGAGCGGCTCGTTCGCGCTCGAATCCGCGATGGACGAAATGGCGTACGGGTTGAACATGGACCCGCTCGCGTTCCGGTTGAAGAACTATGCCGAGATGGAGCCTCAGGAAAAGAGACCGTGGTCGGAGAAGTCGCTGCGTGAGTGTTATCAGATTGGCGCCGATAAATTCGGCTGGTCGCGGCGTAATCCGAAGCCGCGTTCCATGCGCGACGGCAACACGCTGATCGGTCTCGGCATGGCCACGGCAACCTATCCGGCGAACCGCAGCGAGGCATCGGCGATCGCGCGCATCTTGCCGGATGGCACGGCGATGGCCGCATCGGGCACGCAGGATCTCGGCACCGGAACCTATACGGTGATGACGCAAGTGGCCGCCGATGCATTAGGTTTCCCGGTAGAGAAGGTCGACTTCGCGCTCGGCGATTCGTCGTTGCCGCACGCGCCGGTCTCCGGCGGTTCGCAATCGGTGGCGAGCGTGTCGCCGGCGGTGCGCGAGGCGGCATCGCAGGCACGCGCCAAGCTGATCGCCATGGCCATAGCGGATTCAGGGTCACCGCTAAGCGGAGCTTCCATCGACGATGTCACCGTCGACAACGGCTGGGTCATTAGCCGAGCGGACCCATCGAAGCGTGACCCGGCCGCCGCGATAATCGCGCGCAACGGCGGCAAACCGATCGAAGCCATGGCGACCACCAAGCCCGGCGATGAAAAACAACAGTTCGCGTTTCACTCGTTCGGCGCGGTGTTCACTGAAGTTCACGTCGATGCGGACCTGGGCACGATCCGCGTGCCGCGCATTGTGGGCGTGTATGACGTCGGCAGTTTGCTCAACGAAAAGACCGCGCATAGTCAGTTGATGGGCGGTCTTGTGTGGGGCATTGGCTCGGCGCTGACCGAGAAAAGTGAACTCGATGCACGTTATGGCCGCTACACGAACGCCAACCTTGCCGAATATCACGTGCCGGTGAATGCCGATATCGGTTTGCTCGATATCACCTTGATGGGCAAACCCGATCCGCACATCAACCCGCTCGGCGCGCGGGGGATAGGCGAAATCGGCATTACGGGGGTGGCGGGATCGATCGCTAACGCCGTGTATCACGCGACGGGCGTCCGGGTGCGCGATTTGCCGATCACGCTGGACAAAGTGATGCCGAAGACATCGGTCTGACGTTTTTGTCCAGGAAAACCGTGCGGGTGCACTTCCGGTGCATGCCGTGCGGTTTTTTTCTTGCTTGCGACATGCCTTGGCGCTTGTCAGAATCGACGCTTCTTACCATCGACTATCGGGAAGCCGGCCATGAGTTATTCATCGAGTGCGACCGGCATTCTGCTTGCGGCCGGTTACGGTTCCCGCTTCGATCCGAGCGGTCTTCACAACAAACTCCTCGCTACGCTCCCCGACGGCACGCCGGTCGCGTTTCAATCCGCACGCCGGTTGTTATCGGCGGTGTCGCGGGTCATGGCCGTCGTGCGGCCGGGGTCGGAGAAGCTGGCGGAGGTGTTGAACGAAGCGGGCTGCGACGTGATGTTTTCTATCGATGCCGAACGCGGCATGGGCGCGACGCTCGCCGCAGCGGTGCGCGCGACGCAGGACGCGGAAGGCTGGCTGGTCACGCTGGGCGACATGCCGTGGATCGAACCGGGGACGGTCGAAGCGGTGGCCCGGTCGCTGGACGGGGGAGCATCGATTGTTGCGCCGTTTTATCGCGGACAGAGGGGACATCCGGCGGGATTTGGAGCCATGCATCTGGACGCGCTCAGCGCCCTTGACGGCGATGCCGGCGCGCGGGCGCTGTTTATGTCGGAGGCGGTGGAGCGCATCGACGTGGAGGACGCGAATATTTTGCGCGACGTGGACTTGCCGGAGGATTTGCGTCCTGATTGAGTTTTGTTTTACGCGCGCTCGTCCGCGGCGTCTTACACGTCACCGCCTTCACGCTGGCCGACGGCAATGACGAAACCGTGACGAATTTTCCGCTTTAAGCCCGGTTCCAGCCCGAAAATGGGGTCAGTCTCAAGCCGCCAACGCCCCGTCCTCGTCTGTCTTCGCCGAAAAGCACCGTCGGCTCACATCCACCAGCGTCGCACCAAACCCCTTGAGCGCGCGGAAATCCGTACGCGCACTCGTGACCACCCGCGGCATGGCACTCCACGCAATTGATGCCCCGTCCGCAATCAGCGCCTCCACCAGCGCCACATCCTCGCTGGTTTCGAGCGGCGCGAAGCCACCGACGCGCACGTAAGCCTCCGCCGATACCCCCATGTTCGCGCCGTGAATGTGCCGATGACCGTCGGCATCGGTATAAGTGCGCGCGAAATGCTCCCGCACGGCCGCCAGATGCGGAGACCAGTCATGAACGGAGATCACGCCGCACACCGCGTCGGCGCGGCAATCGAGTTGCCGGACCAGCCAGTCATCGGCGACGACACTGTCTGCGTCGGTGAACGCCAGCCATCGCGCGCCCAGCGACAACGCGTGGCGCGACCCCTCAGCCCGCGCCACGCCCACATTTCGCGCACTCACGCTGAGCACCTCGGCGCCTAACGCGGCAGCGATGGCCGCAGTATTGTCACTGCAATGATCGACGACCACGATCACGCGCACCTCCTCCCCCAGCAATTCGTGATGATTCGCCGCGCGTTTTGCCGCGCTGACGCAAGCCCCGATATGTGCCGCTTCGTCATGAGCGGGAATGATGATGCCAAGCATGTCGTTCTCTCCATTCGCATTTTCGGCGTCCGGATGACCCGGGCACGGTTGCGGAAAGACACAGCAATGGCTATTCCCAAGCGAGTTGGAAGGTCTACGTGCGCCCGGGTGAAACGTGGGCGAGCGAACATTTAGGAGGATGGCAGGAGCGCGGACAATATTTCGACGGCGTTAGGAGCCTGGCACTAACACGCACGCGAAGAGAGAGGCAACGCGTTAGCCGGGTTCCCGAGTTCAGCGAGAGACTGCGCCGCAGAAAACGGCGTTGGATGGCTTAATTAGCCATCAGACCAGGAATATGTTGGCAACCGTTAGCAGGTTCCTGACCAGCTTGGAAGATTAGAGTTTGGACGTGGCTACTGCCGCCGGGATTCGCAATCGGCGGGCTCAACCGAAGTGCTTCGCAGCGTTCCCATTAGAGCGGTCATCCGCCGATCCTGAGCCATCCTTACCTTGATGGGACTTCAGTAGCCCGAGCACAGAGATGTCAATATTGTGGTCGACCAGCGTGAGCGCCGTACCCGCAAAGGACAGCGTAATAGAGGAAAGTGCTTCAGCCGGAACGTTATCCAATTCCGATATCTGGTCCACCGGGATCACGACACTCTTCCCAAGCGGAAAATGAATCATGATCACCGCGTGGTCCGGAAGATATTCCACGCTGTCCGCAACGCCCGGAAGGGCACTGGAGTGTGATCCATGCAAGACGCTCTGGATGGTCTCGAAAGCGGCTTTGAGCTTGAACATTGCGCCGGTCGGACGACGCTCCAGAACGAAAAGCGTGTTACGTCCCTCGTCGAGATCGACAGGTTTTTCGTCAGGCGCGTTGATAATTTTCATAACTTGATCCCTACTTGCGTGCAATCTGCCAAATGCAACACGGTCAACCGCTCGACAGGATCATAGGTTCCCCGCTGGATGTTGACCAGCGCCCTTCCCGCCAGATTCGGCTTCACAACATACTGTTTCGTTTCGTCCCACGCCTGATTTTCCAGACACGTATTCTTGGTAGCTTCCATCCAACCTTCCCTGGCCACGAACAAGCGTTCTTTGACAATGGCAATGACGTCATTTCTCACTTGAGAAGGCACCCAAGCTGTATCCGGAATGACATCCAGCAGACTCACGCCGTTGTGCCAAAACGAAAATTCAAACCGCGCGGACCAGTCGCCGCCATCCAGATGCACATGCGGCGGACAATGCTCGTCTCTCGTGAACACAGCGATTCGCCTTCCCTTATATTGACCCACTTTCATCGGTTTTATTCTCCCTCGTTAAACCAAACGTTGCTTACAACTATCGGTGGGCAGGTGCTTCGATGTGGTAAATATTACACACGCACTTGACCTCCGATAGCTGTCCAAACGGCTAACGAGTAAAAACCACCCGAAACATTTTGAGATCTAACTGAAACAACACGTAACGCGAGTCAACTTTCCTGAAAGCTTGGCGTTAACCCGTGGACAACGCCAATCCTGGCGACGACTTCCCAAGGCAACCGACTCCATGGCCGCCCTTCCGCTTTCAGCACTTCAGCAACGTCGACAAAAACAAGGCCACGCGGCACTCGTTCCGAGATCGGCCGGCCAACTCAAGGCTGAGCACGACCGCATCGTCGGCCGCGCACAGTTTTTCCTCTACGCGACCATCGCGCTGGGTATTGCTGGCGTGATCGCCGTCGCAATGCTGCCGTTCTCATCAGTTCCAGACGACTTCAGTTTCGGCGCTCAGGAAGTGGTCGGCGTGGCTGTGTTCGCGGCGTGCCTGTTCCTGCTGCATGAACGCACCGAGCTCACGCTGCGCCTGTACAACTACGAACCCGTGGAACAAACCACGCAGGGCGAGTTGCGCGCGCTATTGCATCGCGTGCCGGAAGGCATGTCGTATCAAAACGCTCTCGCCGCCGACAACCGGACGTTCGTGACCGTGGAAGCTGAAGAAATTCGCCGTCGTGCCGATGCATTCAAACCGCAAACCGAAGGGCTAGAACCGGCAGAAAGCTGATCGCCGTGCCTTTTGCCGTATGAACCACGGCGGAAGGCCGACGTACAAGACGTGGTAGAAAAATCGTCGTTCCCCGGTAAAAATCCGGGTCTGAATAAACCTGAAAGCCGCCGCCCCGCATTGACGGGCCGGCGGCTTTCATTTTTCCGCTCATGGGTCGAGCCTGTTTTTTGCTGGATGAATTCCGCCGCGAACGCATTCTCGACGTTCGCCCAGTTCACCTGCGGAGCGACACATCCATGAGCAAACAACCTCGCATCGAGCAATATGACCACCCGGCTGGCGGTTGGGGCTCGGTCAAAGCCGTTTCATCGATACTCATGAAAGAACACGTCGCCGTGAACGGCACGCGGGTGTTGTTCAAGCAGAACAAACCGGATGGGTTCGCGTGCGTGAGTTGCTCGTGGGCCAAACCAGCCGATCCGCATCTGTTCGAGTTCTGTGAAAACGGTGCAAAGGCCACCGCTTGGGAAATCACCACCAAACGCGCGACACCCGAGTTCTTCGACCATCACACTCTGGCCGCGCTAGAAGCCTGGAGTGATTTCGAGCTTGAGTCACAGGGCCGGCTCACCCACCCCATGCGTTACGACGCCGCCACCGATCGCTATCTGCCTATCCCATGGCAACAAGCCTTCGATGAAATCGGCGAAAAGCTTCGCAGCTTCGATCCGAAACGCGTGGTGTTCTATGCATCGGGCCGCGCGTCGCTGGAAACCTCGTACATGTACGCGCTGCTTGCCCGTTCATACGGCTGCAACAACCTGCCCGATAGCTCGAACATGTGCCATGAGAGCACGTCGGTGGCGTTGCCCGACACCATCGGCGTACCGGTTGGAACGGTGACGCTCGAAGACTTCGAACACACCGACTGCCTGTTTTTCTTCGGCCACAACACCGGCACGAACGCGCCTCGCATGCTGCATCCTCTGCAAGAAGCGAGAAAACGCAACGCGCAGATCATCACGTTCAATCCGTTGCGCGAGCGCGGGCTGGTGAGTTTTGCGAATCCGCAGTCGCCCAAGGAAATGCTCTCCACCGAGCAAACCTGTATCAGCACGCAATACCATCAGGTCAAGATCGGCGGAGACATTGCGGCGATCACAGGCATTTGCAAGTCGCTGATAGAAGCCGACGACCAAGCCCGCGAAGCCAATGCACCTCGCGTGCTGGATGCGGATTTCATCGCGGAACATACGCACGGTTTCGATGCCTTCGCCGACGCCATGCGCGCCGCCGACTGGAAAGACATCGAGTCGATGTCGGCGCTGACACGCTCCGCGCTCGAGGCGGCCGCCGCCGAATATGCGCGTGCGAAAGCGGTGATCATCTTGTACGGCATGGGTATCACGCAGCATCGGGAAGGCGTGCTTGCCGTACAGATGCTGACAAATCTGATGCTGCTTGGCGGGAACATCGGCAAGAAGGGAGCCGGGATTTGTCCGATCCGCGGCCACTCGAACGTGCAGGGGCAACGGACGGTTGGCATCACCGAAAAACCCGCGCTGGTTCCCATGGACAAGCTCAGGGAACTGTATCAATTCGAGCCGCCACAGGAAACCGGCCTGACCACCGTGGATACGTGCGAAGCCGTCAGGGACGGCGATCTCGATGCATTTATCGGACTCGGCGGCAATTTCGCGCGGGCGATTCCCGATCAAGGCGTGCTGGACCCGGCGTGGAAACAGATGCCGCTCACCGTGCAGATCGCGACCAAACTCAACCGCAGCCATATTGTCCACGGGCGCGCGGCATATTTGCTGCCGTGTATCGGCAGGATCGAGGTGGACCGGCAGGCGAGCGGCGAGCAGACGGTGACCGTGGAGGACAGCACGGCGTGCGTTCACGCATCGAAGGGGATGACTGAGCCGGCGAGCGAACACTTGTTGTCGGAGCCGGCTATTGTTGCCGGGCTGGCGAAGGCAATCTTGCCGCCGAATCCGACTATCGACTGGGATGCGTGGGTCGGCGATTACGGGCTGGTTCGTGATGCCATCGAGCGTACTTACCCCGAGCAGTTCAAGGATTTCAACCAGCGCATGACTCAGCCCGGCGGTTTTCATCGGCCATTGCCGGCCGCGAAACGTGAGTGGAAAACAAAAACCGGCAAGGCAAACTTCATCGTGCCCGATGGTTTCGGTGAAGATCCCGATATGGACTTCGAAGGCGAACGCACGCTGCGCCTGATGACCACACGCGGCGACAGCCAGTTCAATACGACCGTGTACGCACTCGATGACCGCTTCCGCGGCGTGTACGACACGCGTGACGTGCTCTTGATGAACCAGGACGATATGACCCGGCTGGGCCTGGCCGAAAACGATACGGTCACGGCAATCACAGTCGCGAAGGACGACGTCCTGCGCGAACTCGGCGGGCTGCGGGTACATGCATTCGATATCCCCGCCGGCTGCGTGATGGGCTATTACCCGGAGTGCAATCGTCTGATTCCCGTGTCGCATCACGCGAAACGCAGCAAGGTGCCGGCGGCCAAGGCGATTCCTGTACGTCTGCGGAAAATGGCGGCTTGAGGGCGTGAACCAACGTCCGCAAGGCCCCGCAGGGTTAAAAGTGCACGGCCGGAGTTTGCGAGCCTGCCTTTCAGTCCGCATGCGCCTATGCTGGAGAAGACGACATTGACTGTCGGCGACAAAACAAATCGAGGCCACTCATGAACCAGATGAACATCCCGCAGCCCAGGAAATACGATATGCAGACCAATCCGATTCCTGACCCGCTCGCCGATCCAAACCGCGATCCCGAGGCGGATCCGCTCTCGCCGCCTTCGCCCGGGCATCGTCCGGAGGAGCCGCAGCATCCCGATGCGCCGCCCGACGGGCATCCGGTTTAGAAAGCCCCCCAGCAACCCGTTATGACGCGGTTTCCGATCGCTCGCCAACGGCGACGATCGTGGTGACCGCGTTGCTGTCATCGACGGGTTCCAGGGTGGGATCGAAGAAAATCTTCGCACCGCGCTGATAGTTGAAGATGAACAATACACCCGACGCAGTAGACGCCAGCAACACGCAAAACACGAACACTGCGCGATAACCCCACGTCGCCGCCACGAATCCCGACGCCACGCCTGCAAGCACGGAGCCGGTGCGCATCGTGTTGAAAAACAACGTGGTCGCGCGAGCCAGTGCGCCGGGCATCAGTTCCTGAAAGTACGACATGCCAAGACACGACGTCACCGCGACCACGACGGCGTTCAGGATCTGCAGCGGCACGAGCACCCACAGGTTCGGCGCGAGCGCGATACCCGCGAAATACACGATATGCGACAGCGACGCGAACGCAATCATGTTCGCCTTGTTGATGCGACGGGACGCGCCGCCGAGCAGGAGCATCATCGGAATCTCGGCGAACGCGCCGAGGCCGACCATCTGCGCGACGTGCGCGGTCGTGCCGTGCAACTGATCGACAATCAGCACCGGCAGCATGATGGTCGCGATCGCCGAGCCCATGCCAATCAGCGTAAAGCTCACCAGCGCCGCGTACACGTGCGCGTTTTTGCCTTGGGGCGGAATTTCGCTGGTGGTTTGATCAGCGGATTCGAAGGCGTCGTAGGCCTTGGGTTCGCGCATGCACAACACGATGAACCCAGCCACCGCAAACGCGCCCGCCGCCGACAAAAACAGCCCGTTAAATCCCGATACGCCCAGCACGATTGCGCCCACCGCCGGGCCAAACACCCACGCGCAGGAAAGCGTGGTGCGCAAGGTTGCCATCGGCAGTTCGGTATGTTCGACGCCTTCCGCGTGCAGCCTCGCTTTGCCGAACGTGAAAAGTTGCGGAAACACCGCCGCACCGATACTCAGGAAGACGCAGCCGAAAATTGTCAGCAGCACGTAGTTGCGCGTGACGCACAGCAATGCATAACCCAGCGCCGACCCCGCGATGGACAGCAACACGATGCGTTTTTTATCGGTCCGGCGATCGGCAATACGGCCGAGATACGTACTCACGACCACGCTGCTCACCGCGGTCAGCGTCATGAAGATGCCTAGCCGAACCGGCGTCATGTGCGCCTCGGTCGCACCGAACAGCGACGTGTAAGGCACCGCGAATGAGGACGCAATGCCTGACAGGAACATCGCTAGAGAAATGCCGGGATAACCGGGAAGACGGATCAGCGCGAGAAAAGTCTTGAATACGGCGTTCATTGAAATTCACGTTGGCGGCCAAAGGTCCGTCGCGTGACGCTCGTGGCGAGCGAGAAAAACGACGTTCAGCGGGCACTTAAACACGCGCTCACGTTTTTTTCAATGACGTTTTCTTTTGGTTGCAGACTGGCGAAACCTGGGCCGGGGAAAGCGCACGACTTGGCGGTGTGCAATGAAACCCGCAACGCAATCGCGCAGACAACGGCTCCGAAGCCGAACGTCACTTTCTATATAAAAGCCCTCAAAAGGAATACAAATTTAGATAACAGTCCATACAAGGGCTTTTATTCAGATCGTCCTGTCATATTGCCTCTGAATTGTTATAATAGCCCGCATGGAGTCTACTAAACCCTTTAAGAGCCCACTTGAAGGCCGTAAAGCCGGAAAACCGCTTCCCATTCCGGTGCAACGGACGCTCATGAAGCTCGGTGAAGACCTGAACCGCGCGCGCCGCCGCAGAGGGTTGACGCAGCAGGCGCTCGCCTCGCGCATCGGCGCTGGACTTAATACAGTCAAGCGCATGGAGAACGGCGATCCGCACGTG
This sequence comes from Caballeronia eucalypticola, assembly GCF_047608185.1. Classification (NCBI taxonomy): domain Bacteria; kingdom Pseudomonadati; phylum Pseudomonadota; class Betaproteobacteria; order Burkholderiales; family Burkholderiaceae; genus Caballeronia; species Caballeronia eucalypticola. The sequence continues at coordinate 118,005 of NZ_JBLKRU010000005.1, read as the reverse complement.
CAATTACATTTCCTCGTGCGCGCGCTCCATTTTTTCGGTGAACTGCAGCGGCTCAATGATCTTCTCGACAGCGGCCAAGACGATATCGGCCTCGCGTTGATGGATGAAAAGCTGCCGCAGCGGGTGAGAGCCGCGAAGAAAACCACCAAAGCGTTCTAACGGGTCAAGTGGATGAAAAGCAAACCTTCCAGGTCCGGCAAGCCCGGTATCAGTACGGCTTTGGAGGTTCACCTCGGGGCCACCGGCACGCTTGTCGGCCACTTGAACTACGTCAGCCAGGGGCGGCGCGAAGTGTCGCAGTTCGCATACGACGAGACCTGGCTCGACAGTCCGGATCGGTTTGAAGTCTCTCCTGACCTGCCCCTCGAACCTGGTTATCAGCCGCGTCGGGCGACGAACCCCGTGGATTCGGTGTTTCACTTTGCATTGGCCGATACGGCTCCCGACGCATGGGGGCGTCGTGTCATCAACCGTATCCACGCCAAGGCGCGCAAGGATAATCCCCGCCTGCTCCCGCTGAACGAGCTCGACTATCTGTGTGCAGTGGACGATTTCAGCCGCATTGGCGCGCTCCGCCTTTGCGACGAAGAGATCTATCTGAGGACGGTTGATGAAGGCCGGCGCACGACGCCGCCCATGATCGAACTTGAACGCATGTACAGGGCCACGCGCGCGGTCGAGACAACCCGGGAAACTGCGGAGGACCTGCGTTACTTGCAAGGTAAGGGCACCTCACTCGGCGGCATGCGTCCCAAATGCACCGTACTCGATGAAAACGGCAAGCTCGCCATCGGCAAATTTCCGAGTGTCAATGACACGATCAATGTCACCCGGGCCGAAGTCCTGGCGCTCAAGCTCGCGCGCCAGGCGGGCATTACGACCGCCAATGCGCGGTGCGTCACGCTCAATGACACGCCGGTCGCGATCATCGAACGATTCGACCGGGAGGAAGGCGACTTGCGCATCCCTTATCTTTCGGCTGCGTCCATGCTGCAGGCGTCGCGGCAACATGCCCACGCCTACACCGAGATCGTCGATGTGATGCAGCAAAAGTGCTCGCATCCGGACGACGACGCTCGAGAGTTATGGCGCCGCCTGGTTTTCAACCTGCTCATCACCAACACCGACGACCATCTGCAGAACCTCGGTTTTCTGTATGACGGCAACGGCCTATGGCGCATTTCGCCGGCATTCGACGTGAATCCGATGCCCGGCAAGGTGCGAGAGTCCACGACCTGGCTTACTGAAGATGCGGGTCCTATTGAATCGGTCGAGATGCTTCTGGATACGTGCGCCTATTTTTCACTATCCGATGCACAGGCCAGGATGATCCTTGGGGAAGTCCTGGACGCGGTAATGGAATGGCGGCGAGTGGCCGTGACGCCGGACGTCGGTCTCGGCGCTCACGAGTTGGATGATTTCGACGATGCCTTTGAGCATGCTCAGACGGACCAGGCTCGTAAGTTACTGGGCCGCGTAATGCTGCGGCCTGAGCTCGTCGAAGATGCCGAGGATATTGGGTAACCGGCCCGGCTGACTGGTCGTTCCCGAGCAGTCAATTCGTCCGGATCGGCGGATATTTACTCGTGTTTTGTTATGAATTTCCGCCTACTCTTGTCTTAGCGGCCGTACGCAGCGGCCGTACACAGACACCATCATGACGATGGGATCGTTGCATCAAACATGGGGTCCGGGAGTTCATCTTGAAACAGCTTATGTCCGCGGTCATCGCCGCTTCGGTCTTGATGCTGCCCGCCGTTTCGTTGGCTGCGCAAGCCGACGGCCCAAGGGCGCTGGACCGCGTGGTTCAACAGAACGAGAAATATGAACGGGACCACCCGCGGCAATTGCCGGCCACCCACAGCGAGTGCAAGGCGTCGAACCCGGGCCAGTAAACTGAAAATCGCAGCGAATGCGTTTCTTCCCGATGGTTGGAAACGGCTTTTGCAAGCATCGCTGCGACGTTTAATACGTTTCAATACTCAGTAGACGATTCTTCCGCAGACAACCTTCACGCGAACAAGCGCCTGATTCTTTGCCAGAACGCGAGACGGTGTGGGTGCGCAACTTCCGCCGGCACCTCTTCGTCCGGATGGTAATGGACCTCCCGAACCTGCCGAACCTGTGAGACAAGCAGCCCGATGTACATGGTGACTCTCCCGACGTTGGACTTTTAAGTTCGCGGAAAGTCGGCAGCTTGGAGTTCGTGCGCGCACTCGCGCGGCGACATGGGCTTATCCGCTTCCGCTAAAAGGGGGTTGGCGTACAAAGATATTGTTGTTTCTGGCATAACCCTCCTTTTTTAGCTTATTAGCTCGCCGCCTCACGAACCGCCGACGTCCGGTGGTCATCGATTTAATACAAACAGCTTAACGAAATAAGCATCCCGAACTATTGGCGCATTCACTGAACCGAATAAAGCGCCGGTCAATGTCCAACAAACCGTCCCATTGTCATATTAGGCCGATCCAGAGCCGGGGGGAATACGCACCAGCAACCGTCGTCATGCCGGAAGAAAAGCAGCGCGCGCGATCCAAAAGGCAACGCAGTTTCTACACACACATATCGCCTTCCGCCTAAACGCGTGCGGCTGAACTCGGTGACTCGAACCGGGGTGGAAAGACCGGGAGCCAACCATTTGTCGACTTGTGTCCGTAGCGAATATTCATGCGTGGATTTCATGTGCTGCTCCGGCAAATGACGCCTGCCCGGCTTCGTCTCGCGCGGGCTTGATGCCGTCCGCGGTACGCCCCGTTTCTTTATCCGAGCTTTGAGTGATGGTCCTGCTGACCGCCGCCGCCCTCAGTGCGCTACACCGCGCGAGATGATTTAAATCTGCGAGTTGAGCAACAAGTTGCCTAGCTGTCCTGCGCTTCATCACACACCTCCCGCACCGCAACCTGAACTTGATAAAACACTTTAACTGTATGCCTGGATCGCCCGTTTGGGCGGCTTGTCGGCAAAATCGCAACACTTTGTCATAAAGAGGAAAGCGCCGAATTGATCCCCACTGATTTGCAACGGTTACTTAAATCAGTTGCTGCCGGCCATGTTTGTTTATCGGCACGCGGAGATTCGGACTTGAGCATCTGCGATCAATGCCGCCGATGTTTTTCGGAGGGGTGCGATCGTTGAGCCGGCAACGGTCAGTTGCTGTGCGATCATCCGCGCGGGTGTTTTTCCACCGGCCGAATCCAACGGCGTGAGTTATCCGACGCTGCCGTTGAACACCTTTTAAAGCACGTTTGCAAAAGCAGTCTGGCAGGGTAAGAAATTGAACTTTGAAGCAGGGGTATAGCAATGAGCACGAATGCAGCGGCCTCAGGCAGTACAGGAAATTTCGACGTAGTAGTCATTGGCGGCGGCGCTGCGGGTATTGGCGTGGCGGCAAGCTTGCTGCGCCGGCGGCTCGATCTTCGCATCGCGATCATCGAGCCGAGCGAGCGGCATTTCTATCAGCCCGCATGGACGTTGGTCGGCGGAGGTGCCTTCAACATAGACGACACCGTGCGGCCCATGTTGTCGGTCATGCCGGAACGAGCGCATTGGCTGCGTGCCAGTGCGAGCGCGATCGAGCCCGGGCAGCATCTTGTCCGGCTCGACGATGGGCGCGCCGTTGGTTATCGGCACCTGATCGTCTGCCCCGGACTGCGGCTCGCATGGGAAAAAATCGAAGGTCTGGAAGACACATTGGGCGCGAACGGCGTGACGTCGAATTATCGATTCGATCTCGCACCGTACACGTGGAAACTCGTCAACGAACTCAAGCGCGGCAAGGCGCTCTTTACGCAGCCAGCCATGCCGATCAAATGCGCCGGCGCCCCGCAAAAAGCGCTGTACCTGTCTTGCGATCACTGGCTCAGGCAAGGTGTGCTTGATCAACTCGACGTCGAATTCAACCTGGCCGGCGACGTGCTTTTCGGAGTCGCTGCGTTCGTGCCGTCGTTGATGAAATATGTCGAGCGCTATCATGCGTCGCTTGCGTTCGGATCGAACCTGGTCGGCGTGGACGGTGCTCGCCGGATCGCTTCGTTCAGCGTGAAAGACAGTACCGGCAGCGTCATGCGTGTCGACAAACCGTTCGACATGCTGCATGTCGTGCCGCCGCAACTGCCACCGGACGTGATCAGCAAGAGCGCGCTTGCCGACAAGGCCGGCTGGTGCGAAGTCGATCACGCCACGCTCGTGCACCCGCGTTATCCGGACATCTTTGCACTCGGCGATGCGTGCTCAGCACCCAACGCAAAAACGGCCGCGGCGGCTCGCAAGCAGATAGTCGTAGTGGCGGAAAACCTGCTTGCTGCGCGTGAGCAAAAACCATTAAGCGCACGCTACGACGGCTACGGCGCCTGCCCGCTGACGGTTGAGAAAGGCAAGGTCGTGCTAGCGGAGTTCGGCTACGGCGGCAAGCTGCTGCCGACCATCCCGCTCGACCCTACCGTGCCGCGCGCCCTCGCGTGGCATCTCAAGACAATGGTCCTTCCGTGGCTGTACTGGAATGGCATGTTGAAGGGCCGCGAATGGCTCGCCGGCCGATGAAACCTCAAGCATGAGCTCCTTGCGTTCGTCACGTTGACGAGGCGCCCGCGTCGATCGACGCGGGCGGTGGGCTCACAAAGGAACACTCCCCAGAAGACCTCGATCAGGCAATTGGAATTTTCTTGCATCCAAATACATAGTTATCCGAACTAACTTCCCGCGATCGTGACTGATCCGTAACAGATGCCACGTCGATTACCCAATCGACGAAATTTGACACCTTAATCGCTCGCTATCCGACCTTTGTTGTACTAAGTGTATGTCCTCGAAATCAATCCATCCCCCAGGCGTCTAAAACCGAGCGTACATATGTTAAAAAAACTTGCAGCGATTATCCCGATCATGGCCACCACTTCCCTCGCGCATGCACAGAGTTCGGTCACGTTATATGGAATTGTGGAAGACGGTGTCGATGTGGTCAGCAACGTGCAGGGGAACCACTTGTTCCAGCTTGCATCCGGCGTGACCGCAGGCAGCCGCTGGGGCGTGCGTGGCACCGAAGACCTGGGCGGCGGTCTCTCAACCCTCTTTCGCCTCGAGAGCGGTTTCAATATCAACGCGGGAAACCTCGGCAGCGGACTCGCGTTCTCCCGCAACGCTTATGTGGGCCTTCAGAGCGTTCAGGCGGGTACGTTGACGCTCGGTCGTCAATGGGACTCCGTTGTGGATTTCGTCGAGCCTTATACGCTTAACGGCAATGTCGGCGGCTATTATTTCGCCCATCCGAACGACATGGACAACACCGACAACGGCTTCCCCATCGCGAATGCGATCAAATATCGCAGCCCCGCCTTTGCCGGATTTACCTTCGGCGGCCTGTATTCGCTAGGCGGCATCGCCGGGCAGTTCTCGAACAACGCCACGTTCAGCGCGGGTGCGACTTACGCTGCAGGGCCGATCAACGCAGGCGTGGCGTATCTGCGCATTAACAATCCAGGTGTGTCGACGCAGGGTTACCAGAACTATCCGGGCTTCACGAATGCGGTCTATGGCGACTTCCTGACTGCCGCTCGCGCGCAAAAAGTACTGGGCGTAGGGGCTTCGTATCAAGTGCTCGCGTCGCTGCGCGTGTTGGCGGACTTCACGAATACGATATTCCAGCAAGGCAGCGCGGGACATGACGCGACGTTCCAGAACTACGAGTTGTCGACGCTGTTTAATCCGACGCCGGCAGTGACAATCGGCGCGGGTTACACCTACACCACCGGCCGCGACCATGCGACCGGCGCGCAGCCCAAATACAACCAGTTCAACCTGACGGCCGAATATGCGTTGTCGAAGCGGACATCGGTGTATGTGCTGGGCGTATTCCAGAAAGCCGCCGGCGACGCAGAAGCCGCCCAGATTGCAGGCTTCAATCCTTCAAGCAACCAGAAGCAGGCGGTTGGGCGGGTTGGTATCCGCAGCACTTTTTAATTCGATGATCTGATCACTGCCTGTATCTAAAGCGACAAGTCCGGTTGCGCCAGGAGCCGTCCAACCGGACACATCTTTATCTTCAGATGAATAGAACGATGCGCTCATTTCTTTGCTAGGGGTTATCCCACCCCTACATTCCGCCACCGCTTTGCCGTAAAGAAGCTACGCATAGCGTTCGGCAACGCCCGACGCCGCACATTCACTTATACGGTTCAACACTAGGCGACGGCAGAAACATGAAGAAAATGACATTGAATCAGAAGCTCGGATCGATGATCGCCGTGCTATGGCTCGGACTGGTCGCGATCGGCTTCATAGGGGCGTGGCAAAGCCGTTCATCGACAATGGACGATCGCCGCGAGCAACTGAAAGCGCTGGTTGCCGAAGGCATGACCGCCACGGCGCATTTCCAGAGTCTCGCCGCGAACAAGACCATCTCCGAAGACGAAGCGAAAAAGCGCGCGCTTGAAGTGCTTGCTTCGATGCGCTACGGCACCGACGGCTACATTTCAGTCAACGACTCGCAGCCGAAGATGATCATGCATCCGATCAAGCCGGCGATGAACGGGCAAAGCCTGGGCGGCTTCACCGACCCGGCGGGGAACAAGCTCTTCGTCAATATTGTCAACGCCGGCAGCTCGTCGCCCGAAGGCGGTTTCATCACTTATCTGTGGTCGAAGCCCGGCAGCGACGTCCCCGTGCCGAAAATGAGTTTCTCGAAGCACTTCGTGCCGTGGGACTGGTTCATCGTGACCGGCATGTATACGGACGACATCAACGCTGCTTTCTACGCGAGCGCATGGCGCTGGTTCGGGATCACCGCGGTGCTCGGCGTGCTCGCTTCGCTGGTCATGCTGCTGGTGTTACGCAGCATCAAGCGTGAGCTCGGCGGCGATCCGTCGATTGCCGTGATCGCCGCACAGCGCATTGCACGCGGTGACCTGACCACGCATGTGCCGCTTGCAGACGGTGATTCGCATAGCCTGATGTTCGCGCTGAGCGAGATGCAAAGCGGCCTGGTGGAAACCGTCACGCGTGTTCGCACCGGGACCGAGAACATTAACGTGGGGGCGTCGGAGATTGCAGCGGGAAATACCGACCTGTCGCAGCGCACTGAACAACAAGCCGCTGCACTGGTACAGACTGCGTCGAGCATGGACGAGATGACGGCTAACGTGAAGCAGAACGCCGACAGCGCGACGCAAGCCGCCAAGCTGGCCGGGGAAGCAGCCGACGTGGCCCAGCGCGGCAGCGGCGTGGTCGAGGAGGTTATTCATACCATGACGCGCATTACGGAAAGCTCGAAGCAGATTGGCGACATCATTGGCGTGATCGATGGCATTGCGTTCCAGACCAACATCCTGGCGCTGAACGCGGCTGTGGAAGCAGCGCGAGCCGGCGAGCAAGGGCGTGGGTTTGCGGTAGTGGCGGCGGAAGTGCGCAGTCTTGCACAACGCTCGGCGACGGCGGCGAAGGAAATCAAGGCGCTGATCGGGACATCGACGGAGACGGTGAAAGAAGGCGCGTCGCTGGTGTCGAACGCCGGCGCGACGATGGGTGAAATCGTGAGTTCGGTGCGCCGCGTGAACGAGATTCTCGATGAAATCAGTCATGCGTCGAATGAGCAGAGCGCGGGTATCGAGCAGGTCAATCGCGCAGTGGGTGAAATGGATCAGGTGACGCAGCAGAACGCGGCGCTGGTAGAAGAAGCGGCAGCGGCGGCGCATTCGCTGAAGGATCAGGTCGACGTGCTGCGTGAAGCGATTGGGAGCTTTTCGCTGCCGGCTTGAGAGGATGACATAGACGCACGATGAACAAAAGGGCCATGCAAATGGCCCTTTCGTTTTTAAACACGCAGCAAGTATGTTGTCGCCGATATTTTCCGGTCAGCCCTGCAGCGGATGCTCAAGGAAAAATCGCATCATGATCGTGCTGGCATCGGGACCCATTGCGTCGGTGTACGAACCATTCGCGCTACCGCCCGCCCAGGCGTGCGGAGCACCATGAATCAACCACAACTCCGCATCAACGCCGTCCGCCGATTTCAGCCTTTCCACCGTGCTTTTACGCTTGCCCGCTTCTCCACGAGAAGTCTCGTCGAATATAACGGCCTGAGCGCCGAAACCGCGCAACAACTCAGCCGTGTTCGATGGATGTACGGTTGTGTCAGCATCGCCGTGAAACACGATCAGCGGCCGCTTCGGAGCCGCTGCACGACGAACACCCGGCGACTTCCCCCCTCGCATGGCCGCCAGCGCCGATTGCAAATCGTGCGCGGCCCCCACGGCCAGCCCTGAATGCACGCATGCAGCGGCATAAAGATCCGGATACGCCTGGACCATGATGGCGGCCATTGCCCCGCCCGCCGATAAACCGGCGACGAATACGCGCGCCGGATCAACTGCGTGCTTCGACATTACTTCTCGCGTGATGCCCGCAATCAGCGCCGGCTCGCCGCTGTCGCGCTGCTGATCGCCAGGCTTGAACCAGTTCCAGCACTTCGATGCGTTCGCACCTTGCGGCTGCACCGGATACACCACGATGCATCCATCCCGCTCCGCCACCGCGTTCATCTGCGTGCCCGCGGCGAAGTCATCGGCATCCTGCGTGCAGCCATGCAGCATGACCACCAGCGGCAACGGCTGGCTGCCGTGGTGCTTCGGCACATAGACCTTGTAGTTCCGATGACCGGCGGCACTCGTGAACGTATGCGTCGTGAGCGTGCCTGGATCCGCGACGGCCGGCGCGTCTGTATTCGCTTGATGCATTGGCTGAGCGTGTGCGCCAAGCGCACGCTGCAGCGCCGCCGTCGCTTCCTTTGGGCCGCGTGCGCGCAGCAGCTTCATTGCATCCTGCATCGAATGCAGGAATCCTTCATTGAGTTTCATTATCTTTCCCATTGGTTGCTGCTATTGCTCATCCGCCAGCATCACAAGCGGTATCACTATTTAATCCGGCCTGCCAGCGCCGCTTTTACTGCGGGCGATGCATGAAAAGCGCCGAGCACGACGATCGATGCGATCGTTTCGAGCGCCAGTTCAACCGACACGTCGGCAGCAATACTTGCGAGTCCCAGCACCTGAATGTCGAACTTTTCACCCGCCTCGCGCGCCGCTTCAAGATCGCGCTTCGAAAAGTGCTGCATGCCCAACACCAGTGCGCGCCGCGTCACCGTTTCGTTCACGACCTGCGAGTGCGTGGCCAGTTGATTCCTGATGGCCGTGCGAATCAGGTCCGTGCGGTTCGAGTAAAAACCCTCTTCCACCAGCAGGTCGATCTGTCCCAAGTCCACTGGACCGAGGTTTATCGTGATCTTCTCTGTCTCACCACCCTTCGGCCTGAGCACTTCAACTTTTTGAATCATTCAAACCATCCGGTTACCATCCAATGGGATGTTTATAGGCTGGTTTTCGCAGTGCGTCAAGGATTTTTGCCAATTTACGATAGTCAGCCAGCGATGAAAACGGGAGTGCGGGCCCTCGGGAACGGCCCATGCTGAAGTGGTTGTCGTGGTTCTTTTTTTCTTCGCGGCGAAGTTGCCGCCTGTACGCCAGAGCATTTCGCCGCTCTGAGACCCGGACGCCCAGGGTTGGGTGCGACACGGTTTGCCATCGCGTTGCCGTCCGGAGCAATCCGCTACCTTCGTTCTGTTTTTTCATCGCGACGACGTCGCGTGCTTCTGCACGCCTCTCGAGTGCTTTTGGGAAAGCCGAGCGGTTAATGATCCTAGGAGTACTACGTATGTTTATTCATAACAAACGCCTGCAATACACTGTCCGCGTTGCGGCTCCCAACCCGGGTCTCGCCAACCTTCTGCTCGAGCAGTTCGGCGGCCCGCAGGGCGAACTTGCCGCGGCCTGCCGTTACTTCACCCAGGCCGTAGGAGAGGACGATCCGGGCCGCAAGGACATGCTGTTCGATATCGCCACGGAGGAGCTGAGCCATCTGGAGATCATCGGTTCAATTGTCGCGATGCTGAACAAGGGCGCGAAGGGCCAACTAGCCGAAGCCGTTGAGCAGGAAGCTGAGTTGTACCGATCGATGACTTCCGGCGGCAACGACTCGCACACCACTGCCCTTTTATACGGCGGCGGTCCTGCCCTCACGAATTCGGCGGGCGTGCCTTGGTCGGCGGCGTACATCGACACCATTGGTGAGCCGACTGCAGATCTGCGCTCGAATATTGCAGCCGAGGCGCGTGCCAAGATCGTGTATGAGCGCCTGATCAATGTCACCGATGACGCCGGCATCCAGGAAGCGCTTGGCTTCCTCATGACGCGCGAAATTGCGCACCAGAAGTCGTTCGAGAAAGCGCTGCATTCGATCCAGCCAAATTTCCCGCAAGGCAAGTTGCCAGGCGTGCCGGAATTTACAAGCGTCTACTACAACATGTCGCAAGGCAGCGAGCCGGCGGTGCGCGGCCCGTGGAATGAGGGCGGCGACTGGAAGTTCGTGGAAGATCCGCAACCGGCCGTGGATGGCGGTGATGGACTCGCGACCGTGGGGGTATCGGCGGAAGAAGTGGATGTGTTGCAGGCCATGGCCGCACGCACGGCATCGGACAAGAGTTCGGATCCGATGACCGGCGCCGATCTTGGATCGGGGCAAGCGACCGGGGTTTGAATTAGTCGCGTATGTAGAAGTATTGGACCGCATGGCCTGGGAAAATCGGGCCATGCGGTTCGCTCGGTCTGAAGTTGATTTGGGGTTAACGCAGTCGTTTCGATCTCACACCGCTTCCCGCTCCGGCACCACTCGCCGCACCATGAACCAGTAAAACAGCGCGGAACATCCCGCTATCAATCCACCCGAAATCAACGCGATCGAATACGAGCCGGTTTTATCGACGATAAACCCCGCCACCACCGGCGAGAACGCACCGCCGAAATACCCGCCGAAATTCTGGATCGCGCTGACGGAGGCGACCATCGACTTCGGCGCAACGTCGGATGCCAGTGCCCACGCGGCGCCAATAATCGCCGCAAGGAATGCAAGGCCCAGCGTCATCAACGTAATGGTGACGCCCAACGAATCGACAAAAGGAATGGCCACCGCCGAGACCGCTGCACCGATCGCACAGATCACGATCCACATGCGCTTGGCATCGATAGGCGTCGCCATGCCGCGATCAACCATCTTCTTGGTCAGATACCCCACGATAATCTCGCCAACCGCTCCGCCGATCCATGGGATGCTCGCGTAAATACCCAACTGTACGAACGATATGTGAAAGCGATCGAGCAAATACAGCGGCAGGAACACGAGGAACAGGTTCCACAGCCAGATCGCGCAGAAGTATCCGAGGATCATGCCCCACACGCTGCGGTGCGTGAACAGTCCGCGCCACTCGTGGGTCGAGTTGCTGATCGACCGCTCACGGCCGCCGCCGCCCGCTTCGATATAAGCAAACTCCTGCTTCGAAAGCCGCTTGCTCTGCTCAGGGTTTCGATAGAGAAAAAGAAACACAATGGCGAACGCGATGCCAACAAAACCCGCCACATGAAACAGCGAGCGCCATCCAAACGCGACCATCAACGCAACGAGCACAGCGGGTGCAAGCGCGGGTCCCCATTTCGATGACGAATCCCAGATGCCCGTGGCAAATCCTCGTTCCTTCATCGGGAACCACGCGGCTGTGATCTTCGCCGAGGTAGGCCAGCACGGTGCCTCACCGACTGCGAGTAACGCGCGCATCACGAGCAGCGCGCTGACCGATCCGACCACCCCGGTCATGTAGGTCGCAACGCTCCACCAGATCATCGCCACCGCGTAGGCCTTCTTCGCGCCGAAGCGGTCGATCACCCAGCCCGCGGGCAACTGCATCACCGCATAGGTCCACGCGAACACCGTGCCGAGCAGGCCGATCTGCGTTCGCGACAACCCGAGTTCGCGAATCATTTCCGGCGCCGCAATGGAGAGACTGGCGCGATCGATGTAGTTGATGATGCCGCCCGCCACCAGCCATATCAGCACGGTCCAGCGAAAATTCATGCCGGCACCGGTTGCAACTCCGGCGGGGGCTACGAGCTTGTCGGCCACATCTGTCTCCTCGTTCATGCCGCTGGGCGCCCTCGAACGGACACTCTTTGCGGGGCAACAAATAGTCACACTATATTTCGCAACGACTCTGTAAGGCAGCGGAGTAAACCCGGCTCGACCGTTCAATAGTCTGGCTATATTCCCAATAATTGGGCATGAGACGGCGGCTAAGCGCGGCGCGCACTGCCTTCTTCAAGCACGCTGTCCGCATCCACTCGCGCGCTTTCGAGCTGCACCAGACTCGCCTGCCGCGCGCCCAGCGGATCGCGGCTTTGAATGGCCGTAAGAATCGCCTTGTGCCGCGGCAAGGAGAGCGCGTGCGTATCGGGATGACGGCTGGTCAGGCGAATGGATTCGGACAATGCGAGCGACAACATATTGCCGATGTACGCCAGCATGTCGTTGTGCGTGGCTGCCATGATCGCGCGATGGAACTCCAGGTCGGGCTCGAGCAAATCGGGCGCGGTGGCTGCCCCTTCCATGCGTGTGTAAGCGGCCTCGATCCGGGCGAGATCCTCGCTGCTGCCGCTCGTGGCCGCGAGCGCCGCAGCGGCCGGTTCGATAATGCGCCGCACAGTAAGCAGCGAACGGAAGAACTCACCCTCTGGCACGCTGTTGAGCGTCCAGTGGAGCACGTCAGGGTCGAGCATATGCCAGTCAGCGCGCGGCCTGACTACACTGCCCACCCGCGGCTTCGACACCACCAGCCCCTTCGCCACCAGCACACGCGTCGCCTCCCTCAAGACCGGCCGGCTGACGCCATAGGTTTCGCACAGCAGCACCTCGGCAGGCAGCCGTTCGCCGGGCGCAACCTTGCCGCCGACGATATCCATGCCGAGATCCTGCACGATGCGCCCGTGCATGCTTTTGCCTTGCTGGATGTGTCGATAGTCCATATGCGATGAAAAGATGAGCCTCGGTTCTGAGCAACTGAGCAACTGAGCAACTAGCCGACCTAAGCACAGCATAAGTAGGGTAGTCAGAAATTCCAAATAGTATGACTAAATTGAGGGTAAACGCGCTTGTGTGGCCGCTTGGCGAAACAGACCTCCGGGTTGCTGACGATCTGGCTCACCAAGTTTGCCGCTTTGCCCGACGTGCCCACCGGCGCCGCCCGGCTCAAATGCGATAATCCCGGGCTGTCACCCTGTTTCCGGAGAACCCATCCCATGAGCCGCCTCGACAACCCGTTTCACGATCAGGAGGCCGGCCGTGCCGACTCGACGCAAGATACGACCCGCATCGACGATGTCCGCATTGGCGCCGTCCGCCCGCTGATTTCTCCCGCGCTGCTGCAAGATGACCTGCCTGTGCCGCTCGCGGTGCAGACGCTGGTTGAAAAAAGCCGCGTTGAGATAGCCGACGTCCTTCAAGGCCGCGATGACCGGCTGGTGATCGTCGTCGGACCGTGCTCGATTCACGACCACGACCAGGCACTCGAATACGCTCATCTCCTGAAGGCCGCCGCCGACGAGCTGCGCGACGACCTGTTGATCGTGATGCGCGTGTACTTTGAAAAACCACGCACCACTGTCGGCTGGAAGGGTTACATCAACGACCCGCTTCTGGACGGCACGTTTCGCATCAATGAAGGCCTGCGCCGCGCACGCCAGTTGCTGCTCGATATCAGCAGCATCGGCTTGCCGACGGGCACCGAGTTTCTCGACCTGCTCAGCCCGCAGTACATTGCGGACCTGATCGCCTGGGGCGCCATTGGCGCGCGGACGACGGAGAGCCAGAGCCATCGGCAACTCGCTTCTGGCCTGAGCTGCCCCATCGGTTTCAAGAACGGCACCGACGGCGGCGTGCAGATCGCGGCAGACGCAATTGTCGCGGCGCAAGCAAGCCACGCGTTCATGGGCATGACCAAGATGGGCATGGCCGCCATCTTCGAAACCCGTGGCAACGCGGACGCACATGTGATCCTGCGAGGCGGCAAGAAAGGACCGAACTACGATAGCGAAGGCGTAGCTGCTGCATGCGCCGCGCTCAAGGAAGTGGGACTTCGCGAGCAGGTGATGATCGATTGTTCGCATGCGAATTCGGGCAAGTCGCATCTGCGCCAGATCGACGTGGGTCAGGACATCGCGCGTCAACTGAACGGCGGCGACCGGCGCATTATTGGCGTGATGATCGAAAGTCATCTGGAAGAAGGCCGGCAAGATCTGAAGCCCGGTGTACCGCTGCGCCGTGGCGTCTCCATCACCGATGCGTGCCTCGCCTGGACGCAAACCGAACCCGTATTGCAGACACTTGCTGCTGCAGTACGTGAGCGCCGCAAGCACTGATATCGATTCAATACGAGGCTCGGCGAGTCTCGTATAACGTTGCATTGCCGCAAACACATCGCGTGCTTACGCGATGACGAACTCTCCCCGTAGCACTGCGCATGCCATGCCTGTGTTGCACCCATAACGACGCAAGATAGGGTTATTGCTTCGCTTCCCATTAAATTTCATTAGGCATAGACTTAAAGCGTCAGCGTGATTCACTCCATGTAGTGGGTCGCCGTGAGCCGTCTTGCATCAAGCGTTTTTCGTAGTGATCCGCAAGTTGATCCGGGCATTGCGTCCCGTTCAATTCGTGTCCACCAACGTACGACCGAGGCGAGACATCATGGCTGATACGAGTTACATGGCGCGCAAATCCGTTGCCGACATAGTCAAGAGTGCTGAGGGCGGAGAGCGCCCGCTAGCGAAGACACTAGGCGCACTCAGCATCACGGCAATGGGCATTGGCGCCATCATCGGCGCCGGCATCTTCGTGCTGACAGGCACAGCCGCTGCGCAGTTCGCGGGACCGGCCATCATCTTGTCGTTCATATTGGGCGGTATCGCTTGCGCGTTTGTCGGCCTGTGTTACTCCGAACTCGCGGCCATGCTCCCTGTCTGCGGCAGCAGTTATACCTATACGTATGCCACGCTCGGCGAGGTGTTCGCGTGGATCATCGGCTGGGACCTGATACTCGAATACGCCATGGGCGCGGCCACTGTTGCTGTCGGTTGGTCGGGTTATATCGTCAGCTTGCTTCATAACGTAGGCATTACTCTGCCACCGCAAATGGCGGCTGCACCCGGCACCATGGTGAAGCTTGCCGACGGGACATCGGTGGCGGGCGTCGTCAATCTGCCGGCCGTCTTCATCATCGCGATCCTGACGCTCATGCTGGTGATGGGGACCAAGGAGTCAGCCCGGCTCAACAACGTCATGGTTGCGATCAAGCTGTTTGTCGTGGTGGCGTTTCTTGCGCTGGGTGTGTTCTTCGTGCATCCCGGGAACTGGCACCCGTTCATCCCGGCGAACACCGGCGAGTTCGGCAACTTCGGCATGAGCGGAATCCTGCGCGGCTCCGCAGTCGTGTTCTTTGCGTTCATCGGATTCGATGCGGTATCGACTTGCGCTCAGGAAGCCAAAAAACCGCAACGCGACATGCCGGTTGGGATTCTCGGTTCACTTGTGATCTGCACGGTCCTTTACATCGCGGTGGCGGGGGTGCTCACCGGACTCGTGCCTTATGGCGAATTGAACGTGCCCGATCCGATCGCGAAGGGCGTGGACGTGATTGGCCTCACCTGGTTCTCCATCCTCATCAAGATCGGCGCGCTGACCGGTTTGACGACCGTGATCCTGGTGCTGCTGTACGGACAGAGCCGCATTTTCTTCACGATGTCGCAGGATGGCTTGCTGCCGGGATTGTTCGCGCGGGTTCATCCGCGTCTGCAGACCCCTCACCTCAGCCAGATCATGATCGGTACGGTAGTCGCTATCGTCGCGGCCTTTACGCCGATTAACGTACTGGGCGAGATGGTGAGTATTGGCACGTTGTTCGCCTTTGTGCTGGTGTGCGGCGCGGTGATCTATCTGCGGCGCAGCGATTCAGGCGCGAACCGGCCGTTCCGCGTGCCGGGCGTGCCGGTGGTGCCCATTCTCGGCATCCTGTTTTGTGTGCTGCTGATGACCGGCCTGCCACTCGTCACATGGATGCGGCTCGTGGTCTGGCTAGTGATCGGACTCGTGATCTACGTCTCGTTTGGACGCAATCACTCGCGGCTGCGGCATCCGGAGCGGCACGTGGAGTGACCACGTAAGTCGCCCAAGGCTGCGTCGTGCAGCGGTAGTTGCTGAGTCCCACGAGTCTCACGGGTCCCACGCTTCGCACGACGCAGGCCAGCCGCTCTCACCCGCGATTCAAGCAGGATGGATATTCGATGCCTGCTTGCCCTTGGGGCCTTGACCCACGTCGAAGCTCACCTTCTGGTTCTCGAGCAAGGACTTGAATCCTTCAGTCTTGATCTCCGAGAAATGGGCGAACAACTCTTCGCTGCCGTCGTCCGGGGTGATGAAACCAAAACCCTTTGCATCGCTGAACCACTTTACTCGTCCGAACGGCATGGCCGTCTCCTGGCTGGAAAAAGGGGAACGGTATCACGCGCGGCAGTTTCATTGACGCCGCTTTTTGCCCGCATCGGCTGAATCTTCGTCCTCGTCCATTAGTGTGGAGCAAAAAACCTCCCGCAGCCCGTCCCAGCACCTCTCCGCGTTTACCTTCACTTATAAAAATTCTTTTCATATGTGAAAATTGGACATCAAACCCTACGGGGAACCGCATCGACGGGACCCACCACCGAAAAAGGAGCATCAATGGTCAAGCGTGTCGAAGGCAAAAACATCGTGGTGACGGCGGCCGGCAAAGGCATTGGACGGGCTTCCGCGCTCATGCTCGCGGCCGAAGGCGCTCACGTCTGGGCAACCGATATCGACGAAGGCGCCCTCGCCGAGCTCGCCCGCGACGCAGGCGCTGGCTCGACCCTGCGCACTGCACGCCTGAACGTGCTGGATTCCACCGATGTCGACGCGTTCGCCGCGACCACCGGCCCGCTCGACGTGCTGTTCAACTGCGCCGGCTACGTCCACGACGGCAACATCCTCAAGTGCACGGACAAGGATTGGGACTTCAGCTTCGACCTGAACGTCAAGGCCATGTACCGGACCATTCGCGCATTCCTCCCCGCCATGATCGATGCAGGCAAGGGCGCGTCGATCATCAACATGGCCTCGGCGGCGTCGAGCGTGAAAGGCGTGCCGAACCGCTTCGTTTATGGCGCGTCGAAAGCGGCCGTGATCGGTTTGACGAAGTCCGTGGCTGCTGATTTCGTTGGCCAGGCAATTCGATGCAATGCGATTTGCCCCGGCACGATCGAGTCACCGTCGCTGCGTGGCCGGATCGCGAGTCAGGCGGCGGCATCGCATCTGGACGAAGCGCAGGTTCGTGCCGCGTTCGTCGCGCGTCAGCCGATTGGACGGGTCGGGCGTGCAGAAGAAGTCGCGGCGCTCGTGACCTACCTCGCCTCCGATGAATCCGGGTTCACCACCGGCGCGATTCACATGATCGACGGCGGTTGGTCGAACTGAGCCTATTGATTCGTATAGCTTACTAAAACAAAAAACCCAGAGGGGACCCAGATGTCAGGATCGATACCGCTGGCGGCGAGCCCGGAAGCCGCCGCTGCGCTTGAAGAAAATGCGTATCGCAAGGCTGTGTGGCGGATCGTGCCGTTGCTGATCGTGTGCTGTATCTTCGCCTACTTCGATCGCGTCAACATCAGCTTCGCCAAGCTGCAGATGCAGGGCGACCTGGGTCTCTCGAACGCGGCGTATGGGTTTGGCGCCAGCATCTTCTTCGTGGGCTATTTCATCTTCGAGATTCCCAGCAACCTGATCCTGAGCCGCGTGGGCGCGCGTATCTGGATAGCGCGCATCATGATCTCTTGGGGAATCGCCTCGGCTGCGATGATGTTCGTCACATCGGAAACATGGTTCTACGTGCTGCGCTTCGTGATTGGCGCGACAGAAGCGGGGTTCCTGCCGGGCATCATCCTGTACTTCACTTACTGGTTCCCCGCCAAGCGGCGCGCGCGCATCAATGCGCTGTTCATGACGTCCATCTCTATCTCAGGCGTGATCGGCGGCCCGTTGTCGGGCTTCATCATGACGCGCTTTGCCGGTCTGGCCGGCTTGGCCGGCTGGCAGTGGCTGTTCCTGCTGGAAGGCTTGCCGACCGCCCTGCTCGGCTTGCTGGTGCTGGCCATTCTCGATGACCGCATTGCCAGCGCGAAGTGGCTGAACGCTGAAGAGAAGGCTGTGTTGCAAGCCAACCTGGATCGCGAGGACCACGGCACGTCGCACAAATTCATCGACGCAATGCGCCAGCCCGGCACGCTGCTGCTCTCGCTGATCTATCTTTTCATGCTGATGGGACTCTATGGGCTGACGTTCTGGATGCCGCAACTGATCAAGAACACCGGCATCACCAGTCCGATGACCATCGGCCTCCTCACTGCCATTCCGTATGCGGCGGCGGGCATCGGCATGGTGGCGCTCGGCAAGAGTTCGGACCGGCACGGCGAGCGCCGTTGGCACCTTGGGCTGGCGGTCGGCGTGGGCGGCATCGGTTATATGCTGAGCGCGTATTTCGCGCACGACACCACGCTTGCCATGATCTCGCTCGTGATTGCCGCGGTGGGTGCCATCGGCTGCCTGCCGGTGTTCTGGACCTTGCCGCCTGCGTTCCTGAGCGGCACCGCAGCGGCCGGCGGGATTGCGCTGATCAATTCCATCGGCAATCTGGGCGGCATCATCAGCCCGTATCTGGTCGGCAAGGTGGTGGATATGACCGGTGTGCCGTCAGGCGGCCTGTACGCGATTGCGGCGGTCCTGATCCTCGCTGCCTTGCTGATCCTGTTCGGCTTGCCCGCTCGCATTGCCAACCGCGATCAAGCGCTTTGACGATGCGCTCTCTTTCGCTCAAGACATTGCCATGAATACAGTGCTAAAACCTTCCCGGAACGCGTCCGACGAGAACGCCGAAAGTCCGCGTTACGCCGCGCCCGCCCTTGAAAAAGGCCTCGATATTCTCGACGTGCTCGTGGACACGGCCGAGGGTTATACGCTCAACGAACTGTCGGTGAAACTCGGCCGCACCGTGAGCGAAATCTTTCGCATGGTCGTCACGCTTGAGCGCCGCGGTTATGTGCAAGGCGATCATAACGACCGCTATACGCTGACGCTCAAGCTGTTCGAAATGGCGCACCGGCAGCAGCCCATTCGATCGCTGACCGCCATGGCGCTGCCGCTGTTGCGCGATCTTGCCAACGTCACGCGGCAGTCGTGTCATTTATCGATTTATCACAGCGGCCGCGTCGCGGTGATTGCGCAAGTCGATAGTCCCGAGCGATGGTCCTTCGGGCTGAAAGTCGGCGCGGTGATGGGCCTGACCGATACCTCGTCAGGCCACGTGCTGCTCGCGTTCCGCGATCCCGCCGAACGGGAGCGAATGCTGGCTGCGCACACACGCGTGGAGGGCGAGAACGACGTGGAACCGGCGGCGCTGCTGGCGTTGCTCGACGAGATTCGCGCGACCGGGCATGAGATCGTGCCCAGCCGGCAAATGCGCGGCGTGACCAACGTAGCGTTCCCGGTGATCGGGAGCAGTGGCGACGCCGTGGCGGCGGTCAACGTGCCGTATCTCGAACGTATCGATAAAAAGGTCAATCCCGAGTTCGACGAAGTCTGCAAGATGGTCGGCGAAATGACCGCGCGCTTGTCCGCGCTCATGGGGTTCAGCGGTTACAACCTGGAAGGCGAATAAGCCGTACCTGCTTTGGCGTGGGCGCTCGAATGTCATCATTCGAGCGCCCGCTTGCGCATTGCGAAATCAATCCGGCAATTAAGCGTTTGCCGAGTAAAAAATAGAAAATAAATCAACGTTGGTTTTAGCGCCATTTAATCGCGTTGACGAAATAAATGCGCAACCGTATAAAACCAGCAACGCCTCCCGTCCTTGCGCAGTCTTTCAGTTATCCGACGCCGCTATTCCTGGTTTAGCCCGGATGCGCCCGGTCGATCCAACCATTCAGCCCACGGTGAAGACATCATGCGACAGACCAAAATCTCTATTTGCCTGCCAACGTGCAACCGCCCCGACCTGCTGATGGAATCGCTGAATTCGTGTCTTGCTCAAACCCATGAGGACATTGAAATAGTCATTGGCGATGATTCCAGCGACAGCCGCACGCGCAATATGATCGACACCACGTATATGCACGAAACGCGCATTTCGTACGTCAAGAATGAGCCGCCCCTCGGGCAGGCGGATAATATTGCCAGCCTTTTCGACCGTGCTACCGGCGATAAAATCCTCCTGATTCACGATGACGATGCTCTCAAGCCAGACTGCATAGAACGCCTGCTGTCCGTGTGGAATCTTTACCCGGACCTGGAAATCGCATTCGGCGACCAATATCAAATGGACGATACCGGCCGCGTCGATCTGGACGCCAGCCGGCAGCTCAATACCGATTACCACCGCACCGAAGCGGTGGTCGGAATGCAGGAGAATCCCGGACGCACCGGCCTGATCCAGATGATGCCGAACAACGGCTGGCTCGCCAACGCGGATCTGGTCAAGAAAATCAGCTATAGAAAGCAATACGGCATTGGCTGCGAATTCGTATTCGGCGCGCAGATTTGTATCGCGGCCCTGAAGGTGTATTACCTCAAGGAATATGTATCGTTTTATCGGAAGACCGAGGTTTCGATGTCCAAGACCACGGCGCGCTCGACCACTGCCGCGGCCGTCCTGGCTTATGACTTTCTTAAATCGCTGAAGCTTGACCGCAGCCTCGAGTCAGCGCGTGAACTGGCGCTTAAACGGATCGTGCCAATCGTGGTCTCCGTGTATGCACGCAATCATCAACCCGTGCAGGCATTGAGCATCGCGCTCGGGCATCTGTACGCGTACAACTATGGGCTTAGCAAACGGCTGTATTTCCACCTGATGCTGATCCTCAAGGGATTCGCCAGCGCCGGAAGCTACAAAAGCAGTACTCAGAACGGCTGAAATAAAGCGGTTTCAAGCCCAAGCCCGGTGCGAGTTCGGGCTTGAAACCACACGTGCCTCGCTTCGCCATCACGCCCTTCTATTCGATTAACGCGCTCCCGCGCCATCGTAAAACCCTCCCCACGTAAAACACTTTGCAGTACATTCGACAAGCGCCCCAATAGTCGAAAAAGTCTATGTATTCATCTGACAATTGCGGCCTTTAGCGACTGCTTATCCGTTTGCGCCGTACGAACATCGAAATCACGTCAAAGCATTAGAGCGTCCGAGTCACGAAAGTTTTTCGGGAAAATCCGCCATGCTGAAGCTCATCGCCTGTTTGTTCGGCCTCCGCCTGCTTTCCACGCGCGGAGAACGGTTTCCATCGACACCCGCTGCGGCCGGCGGCGAAGACCATTCTTCCTCCACATTACCGCCGGATTTCATTGGCGTTGAGATCGAGCAAGCGCGGCGCCATCGCCGAGCGGTCGGGCTCGATCCGTTCCCGGGCGACCAGCCAGACAACACGCTCGATGCCGCCGGCATACCCGGCCTCGCCATCTCAGGCGGCGGAATTCGCAGCGCCGTATTCTCGCTCGGCGTGCTTCAGGCCATGGCGGATCAGCAGGTGCTGAAGCACTTCGGTTATGTATCGACCGTGTCGGGCGGCAGTTATATTGGCGCGTTCTATGGCAGCCTCTTTCTCCCCGATTCGTTGCGTACCGGCAGCGCGCAAACACCCGCGGCCGAATTCAAAACACGCGCGCAGAGCGCTGACACGGCACTCGGCCCGAAGACCTGCGCGGCCACGCCCGCTTCGGTCACGCCAATTTCCTATCTCCGCGATAACTGCAACTACCTCGTGCCGAACGGCATGAACGACGTCCTGCAATCCATCGCGTTCTCGCTGCGCAACTGGTTCGCGTTGCAATACGTGATTGGCGTTTCGCTGCTGACTGTGTTGCTGTGGATCAGCCTCGCGAACACCACGATTTTTCATTTCGCCCGCTTCGCCGACCGCTGGCATCCATTGCTCAAGTCCGTCCCGGGCCTGCTGGCAATAGCCATTTTAATCTTGCTCATTTCGCCGTTGAGCCGTGCTTACTGGCTCACGCAAAATCTTGCCCAGGGAACACGCTCGGCCTACAAAGTATTGCCTGCTGCGTCGCTTATCCTCGTGACCTTGATCGCGTTGATCAGCGTGGAAATCAATCGGCCCGGGACCATTCTTCCGGTTCATTCCGCGGCTGCCTCGTCGTCCTTGCTCAACTACTCGTTTGTGGGAACGGGCTCATGGTTCGTCATCCTGACCGAAACTCTTGCCGTCCTTGCTTTCGTTATTGCATGGAGCTTCGTGAACCGTAATGCCTCGCCGGGCAAGTCGGGCATCGCATGGCGAGTTGGTCCGAGAGCTAAACCGGCATCCCACCTCGATAGCCGCGCGTTCGCCGACCGCTTGCGCAACGCACTGACGAATGCGTACACCACGCCGCTTCGCATCGGCCGGCATCGCTTGTTCTCCGGCCCTGTCCAGGTCATGATCTGGGCTGCCGCCATAGCAGCGATTGATGCGCTCGGTCAAATAGGCTACGCGTGTGCGCCCTACCTGGCAGGCGGCGCTTCGCACACGTGTGTGCTCGCGGTGTCGAGCGGGGCGGCAATGACCACCGCGACCACCGCCTCTGCCGCCGCCGAATCGTCGTCTGTACCCGCGTCGCTCGGCGTGTTGGCGGGTTCGGGCGCGGCGATCTGGGCAGCGGCGAAGTTTCTTTTGTCCGAGGGGAGCACGGTCAAGAATCAGATCATGAAAGTGCCGAAGATCGTACTCGCCTCGGTTGCCGCCTTTTTCGCCGCGCTGATCACGCTGACGTTCTGGTCGATCGCCGCCCGCGCCGCCGATGTCGCGTTAAGACACTATGCGCGCAAGACCGCCCTCCTCGATGCCTTCCCGGCCGTCTGGCGGGATGCTAATCGCAGCGGCCTGCTGTTCCTCGGCCTTACCTGCTTAGTCATCCTGATGCTTGCGATCATCGATGGCCTTTGCATCCAGTTTCTCAACCTCTCGACCTACCAGCGCTTCTATAGCACGCGCCTGACGCGTGCGTTCATTGGCGCGACGAATCGCGTCCGTCTCGATCAGGCGAACCGCCGCGACGTCACATCACTTGTGCCCGGCGACAGCATCGCGATGAGCCAGTATTACCACGAACAAAGTTGCGCACCGGTCCACCTGATCAACACGACGATCAACAAGACGATCGACTGGAATTCGTCGCTGGTGCAGCGCGGTGCGCGCGGCATGATCATGAGCATCGGCCCTGCCGGCATGACCGTGGGCGCGAAGCTGGGCGTGCTGAAATGCGACTGGCGTTCAGCGAACGACATCTCAACGCCTGCTTCGCATACCTTGTCCGGCCAGACAACGCAGGACATCTGGCTCGAATCACTGACGCTAGGTGACTGGATCGCGATCTCGGGCGCGGCGGTGAGCACCGGACTCGGGCAACTGACGCGTCCGGGTTATTCGCTGTTGCTGGGCATTGCCAATATTCGCCTTGGTTACTGGTGGGACACGTATTCCGCGCCGTTTCGCCATGGCGCAAAGAACAGCCGGCGTACACGCGTCCCGCTTCCGGACGACAAAGACCCCAAGCGCATTTTTCGTGAGAAGGTGTTCGGCACGCAGTTCTGCCTGACGAGTGAACTACTCGGGCAGTTCGACGGGCCGCGAGGGCGGCGCTGGTATCTGACAGACGGCGGACACTTCGAAAACACCGGCGCGTACGAATTACTGCGTCGCCAGTTGGCGTTCATTGTCATCTTCGACAACGGTTGTGATCCGCTCTATACGTTCGATGACCTCGCCAACCTGATGCGGCGCGTTCGCGTGGACTTCGGCATCGAAATTTTCGAGTCGCCGTGCAAGATCACGTCGCCCGATGGCTTGCGGTTGAACCCAAGCGTGATTGCCAAATCCTTCGATGCTTTTGCGAAAGGTCCCGAGTACCTCGCGATCCGCCTGATGGTTGCGTTTCCGGACGGACGCAGCGGCCAGATTCTCGCGATCAAACCCCGCTTGACCACGGCGGCGCCTCACGACGTACGTCAGTACAAAAACACCAGTGCTGATTTCCCGAATGAAACAACTGCCAACCAGTTCTTCGACGACGTCCAGTGGGAGTCGCATCGCGCGCTCGGGTATTCGCAAGCGCGCGCGTTGTTCGGCTGACCTGGCGGGCTTCAGAGCCCTGCAAGCGTGTCGCGTTTGATCTTCTTGGCGATCGACCACTTGTGGACTTCCGTGGGGCCATCGTAGATACGAAACGCGCGGATCTCACGGAACACTTGCTCGACCACCGTATCGCGCGATACCCCCGTGCCGCCCATGACCTGCACACAGCGGTCGGCCACGCGGAACAGCGCGTCGGCCACGGCAACTTTTGTCATCGAACTTTCCGATGTGCCCAGCGAGCCGCTATCGAGTACGGCCGCGCACCAATCGATCATGAGTTCCGCCTGCTGCAAATCAATCACGTTTTCCGCGAGCATGAACCCGACACCTTCGTGATCGACGAGCAACTTCCCGAATGCCCGGCGGGTGCAGGCGTACCGTGTCGCGATCTCGTGCGCTCGCGTGGTCGCGCCGTGCCACCTCATGCAATGCGACAGCCGCGCGGGCGACAACCGGATCTGGGCATATTTGAAGCCTTCGTGCGCCTCGCCCAGCACCTGACTCTCGGGCACGCGCAATCCGCTAATACGTACGACTGCATGGCCGCCGGGCATTGAACTGTCGATGGTGTCGAGAATGCGCTCAAGATGAATGGCGGGATGCGGCAAGTCGACAAGAAACATGGTCGCCCTGACCTTGGCGTTGCTGTGGTCCGTCGGGTCTCCTTCTTCACCCGTGTTGCTGCGCGCCATCACAATGCCGACCGATGCCCCTTCAGCGCCGGTAATAAAGGCCTTCGTACCGTCGATGACCCAGTGATCGCCATCACGCCTCGCCGTGGTCTGGAGCATGGAAGGATCGGAGCCCGCGCCGCCATCGGATGCAGGTTCGGTCATGAAGAAAGCTGAGCGCGCATCGCCCGCTACGAGCGGCGCGAGGAATCGCTCCTTCTGCGCGTCAGTGCCGATCTTGCCAATCAGGTACATGTTGCCTTCGTCCGGCGCGGCGGTATTGACGGCGACCGGGCCAAGAGGCGACAAGCCTGAACGCTTCAGGATGGTCGCAGTTTCAAGCTGCGTGAGATGGTCGCCACCCGCCAGGATATGTGGCGTGAGAACGCCCGCGGCGCGCGCCTTGCCGCGAAGTTCACGCACCAGTTCCTCGCTCGGCCCGTGACTGCCGCAACGCGGATCGCGTTCGTATGGAACCACTACCGTGCGCACAAACTCTTCCACCCGTTTGGCAATTTCGCTCGCGCGCTCTGTCTGTACAACTTCCATGCTGCTCATGCAGGGTCTCCTTTTTTTCGCCGCGCAATGCGCGGGCGCCGTCTTCAGGTTGATCATTCCTACCAAGGCGTTACTTGGCGCCGTGATGATAGCGAGGCGCCGAACCGGCAGTTTGGGAACAATCATAGCCCTGTTCGCATGCTCGTTCGCCAGCCACGGCGATGGCGTTCAATGCCGCCAAAATAATGCTGCGGTCCGCCAACCGTGCGGCGCCAGCCGAAGCACTGAAAGGGCGCAAAAACGGGACCGCACATTGCACGCGCATATGAACCACGCTGACGAGTTATTTCGCATTACTCATAACTAGGTCTACTCCGTCTCACGAAACAGATATTCAACGCTGCCGTCTCCATGCTTCGCCTGGCATGACGCGTACCGCGCCATACCGCTTACCTCACCGCTTTTCCTTATGCGATTAATGACACGCTAGCGCGCTCGCCCGCGCGCGGCGTATAGTTTGCTGCTCGTGTAGTCATGCAAGATGGCGCGTTGACTCTGCAGTCCGCGCCCCGGATTCCACCTTCTCAGGAGAGTCGCGATGACGTCGGTGTTGTTTCGTAATGGCGCGCTGCTGGACCCGTTGCAACCAGAATTAATTCCCGGCCACGAGGTCCTGGTCGAAGACGGGCGAATCAAGGAAGTGTCAGATCGTCCGATCAAAGCCGCCAGTGCCCGCGTGATCGATTTGAAAGGCAAGACGTTGATGCCTGGCCTGATCGACCTCCACGTGCATGTCATCGCGGTCGAATTCAACCTGCCGCGCGTCATGACCCTGCCCAACGTGCTCGTCACGTTGCGCGCCGTGCCCTTGATGCGCGCGATGCTGCGGCGAGGGTTCACCACCATCCGGGACGCAGGGGGTGCCGGTTACCCGTTCAAGCAAGCCGTGGAATCCGGACTGGCCGAGGGCCCGCGCATGTTCGTCTCGGGACGCGCGCTGAGCCAGACCGGCGGTCACGGCGACATGCGCGCGCGTACCGACTACATGCCGCCGGACGCGCCGTGCGGATGTTGCGTACGCGTCGGTGCGCTCACACGGGTGGCGGACGGCGTGGACGAAGTGCGACGTGCCGTTCGCGAAGAACTCCAGATGGGCGCGGACCAGATCAAGATCATGGCATCCGGCGGTGTTGCCTCACCGACCGACCCCGTCGGTGCATGGGGATACTCCGAGGACGAGATCCGCGCGATCGTTGCCGAGGCGCGCGGCCGCCAGACCTACGTGCTGGCTCACGCCTATACGCCGGGAGCCGTCGCCCGCGCGGTGCGCTGCGGCGTGCGCACGATCGAGCACGGCAATCTCATCGACGACGCCACTGCGCGCGTGGTTGCGGAACACGATGCCTTCGTGGTTCCCACGCTGGTGACCTACGAAGCGCTCGCGAGCGAGGGCGCGAAATACGGCCTGCCCGAAGCGAGCCTTGCAAAGGTGGCCGACGTGCATGAGGCCGGCCTCAAGTCTCTCGAGATCATGAAACGCGCGGGCGTACGCATGGGCTTCGGCACGGATCTGCTGGGAGAAGCGCAGCGTCTG
Organism: Caballeronia eucalypticola; assembly: GCF_047608185.1. Lineage (NCBI taxonomy): Bacteria > Pseudomonadati > Pseudomonadota > Betaproteobacteria > Burkholderiales > Burkholderiaceae > Caballeronia > Caballeronia eucalypticola. The sequence goes on along the minus strand of NZ_JBLKRU010000005.1, from coordinate 91,135 downwards.
CAAAGCGATGAATTCCGGCTGCGTGCCGAAGTTTTATCGCCGGCTGAAGCCATAGCAAGCGCCACGGTAGTAGGCGCCGACGTGCTCGGCATGACCGGCAAACTCGGCCGCCTCGTGGCGGGCGCGTTCGCCGATGTGCTCGTGGTGGACGGCAATCCGCTGCGCTCCATCGACTGCCTGCTAGGTCAGGGTGAGCATATTCCGTTCGTGATGAAAGGCGGCCACATCCACTTCGACGAACTCGAGCACGCTTAATTCCAAAGCCGAACCCCAAGCCAAATCCGCTCATTCCTGACACCGAGGCGCGTTACCCATGTCGACGATTTCCGCCCGTATCGAACGCATGCCGTTTTCATCCTTTCATCGACGGCTACTGCTGATGGGCGGTCTCGGCTACACCTTCGACGCCATGGACGCCGCCGTGCTCGCGTTCCTGCTGCCAGTGCTGCGCACGCAGTGGGGCCTGACGAGCGTGCAAACGGGCGTGCTCGGCAGCGGCACGTTTATCGGCTATTTCCTTGGGGCCATGCTTGCAGGCATTCTCGGCGACCTGATCGGGCGCAAGCGCGTGATGATGTACGCGCTCGTGATCTACTGCATTGCATCGCTGGCCAGCGCAACGGCGCATGACTGGCCATTCTTTCTCGCGACGCGCATTGTTGCCGGACTCGGCACGGGCGCCGAAAGCGCGATCGTTGCGCCGTTCTTGTCGGAGTTCGTGGCGCGACGCTATCGCGGCGCGTTCACTGGGAGTCTCGCCGGCTTCTTCTCCTTCGGCTTCGTGGCGGCCGCCCTGCTCGGCTATTTTGTGATTCCGATTGCGCCGAACGCGTGGCGCGTGGTCATGGTGATCACCGCCCTGCCGATCGTGATGTTGCTGTGGTGGCGGCGCGCATTGCCCGAATCGCCGCGCTGGCTGGTCGCACGCGGACGGCATGCGGAAGCCGAGGCAATCGTCGCCCGCGCGGAGGCGGAGTTGACGGCAGCCGGCGTGAAACTGGAACCTTTGCCCGAGACCGATGCAGCGGCCGCAGCGGAGGTTCCTGTCGCGGCTGAGCGCGCATCGGCGCTCGCCAACGTGAAGGCGCTCTGGTCTCGCAAGCTTGCGCGCATCACGACCATGACGTGGCTCATGTGGCTGTCGATAACCTTCAGCTACTACGCCTTCTTCACGTGGATTCCGAGTCTGCTGGTGCAGAACGGCATGACGATCACCCGCAGTTTTTCCTACTCCCTCGTGATCTATATCGCTCAGATACCAGGCTATTTCTCAGGCGCGTGGTTGAACGAAAAGATCGGCCGGCAAGCGACCATCGCGTCGTACATGGTGCTGGGAGGCGTGTCGGCATTGGGCCTCGCACTCACGCGCAGCGACGCGGGCATCATGCTGTCCGGTGTGCTGTTGTCGTTCTTCATGAACGGCACATACGCGGGTGTCTATGCGTACACGCCCGAAGTTTTTCCAACCGATGTCCGCGCGACCGGTGCGGGAATGGCCTCATCAATCGGTCGGCTGGGCGCCATCGCTGCTCCGATCCTGGTCGGGTATGTGTATCCGTTGCTGGGCTTTCCAGGCGTGTTTGGCGCGACCACGTGCGTGCTGCTGATCGGTGCGGCGGCAGTAGTGCTGATGGGCGTGCCGACGCGTGGGCGGTCGCTTGAAGACATTGCGGCGCAGCAATTGAGGGGGTAGCGAAATTGCGGGACGCGTGCAGAAATCAGTACACGTCCCGCACATAACGCTTGTCCCTGACCATGTCGCTGACATACTCGCGGGCTTTGTCGTCACTCATGCCGGCGTGCTGAGCGACGACAGACTTGAGCGCTGCATCAACGTCACGGGCCATGCGGCCCGCGTCGCCGCAAACATAGAAATGCGCGCCAGCCTCAAGCCACGACCACAGTTCCGCGCCGTGCTCACGCATGCGATCCTGCACATAGATTTTCTCGGCTTGATCCCGCGAGAAAGCGAGGTCGAGACGGTTCAACAAACCCTTGCTGCGCATCTCGTCGAGTTCATCGCCGTAGTAATAATCCGTGGCGGCATGCTGCTCGCCAAAGAACAACCAGTTACGGCCCGTGTCGCCTCGTGCGAGGCGTTCGTGCAGGAAGCCTCTGAACGGGGCCACGCCGGTGCCGGGGCCGACCATGATCATGGGTGCATCGCCACTATGGGGAAGACGGAAATGCGCCGATTTCTGGACGAACACCGGCACGCTGGCGTCACCTGCGCGGTCAGCCAGGAAGGTCGATGACACACCCTTGCGCTGACGCCGGCCGTTGTTATACCGGACCGCCGACACAGTCAGGTGGATCTCGTCAGGATGTGCCTTCGGACTCGATGCAATCGAATAAAGCCGCGGCTGCATGCGTTTGAGCATGCCGACCAGTTCCGTAGCTGACAGCTCAACCGGAAATTCATGCAGCACGTCAGCCAGTTGCTGACCCCACAGCCACTTCTTCAAGTCCGCTTTGTTGCCCTCGCGAAGCAGTCTGCTTAATGCATTATTTTGATCCGCTGCACCGTTGCGCGTCCTTGCTGCGATGAACGCCAATGCGTCGTGATTGGGGCGTGCTATTTCATAATGCTTGCCGAGCGCGTCGGCCAGGCGCATCTCACCCGCGCCCGCCACATTGACGGGGGCATCGGCGCTAAGACCACTCAGGCCGATAAGTTCATCGACCAGTTCAGGACAGTTTCGCGGCCACACGCCAAGCGCATCGCCGACCTCGTAGTCAAGGCCCGAGCCAGCGGTATCCAGCGAGAAATAACGCGTGTCCTTCGTCGCGCCCTGCTTGTTGAGACGCAGGTTCTTCACCAGCCGCGACGCCGCGGGATGCGTCTTCGAGGGCATGGTGCCGGGCAGCACGGCCGGAATCATGCCGTCAGCCGGGATGGCATGGAGCGCCGCATCCTCTTCCTTGATCCGCGCGACGATCCGCTCGAGCCACGCATCGGCTGCGGGCTGAAACTCTGCATCGCAGTCGACCCGCTCAAGCAAACGTTCCGCTCCGCGTTCAAGCAAACGCGTATCGAGCTTGCGGCCATGACCGCAGAACGCGTCGTAGTTGCGGTCGCCAAAAGCCAGCACGGCGTAGCGCACGCCATCGAGGCGCGGCGCGTTATTTGCACTGATCGCGGCCCAGAAACTCTCGCCGTTATCGGGGGCATCGCCATCGCCGAAGGTGCTCGTCATCAGCAGAACGTACTGCGCTTTCTCCAGGTCGGACACCGTATAGTCGGCCATGCATGCGGTCCGTATCTCGAAGCCTGACTCCATCAACTGGGTCGCATACCGCTCGACCAATGATTCGATATTGCCGGTCTGGGAAGCCCACAGCAACACGACCTTTGGCCGTGCCCGCGCAATCCGGACAGAGGACTCGGCGGTCGATTCTGCAAGCGGCGCGGCTAACGTTGGAACGGCCGATTCCGCACGGCTGAACAGCCCCGCAAGGACACCGTCGAGCCAAAGCCGCGTGGCAGGGGCGATGGGCGCGCTAAGCGGCAACGTCGGCACGCCATCCTTCGAACGCCCTTCCGTCGATCGCAGGCCACTCATGAAACCGGCGACGTAGATGCGTTCAGAGTCGCTCAGTTCGGGCGCGGGCGTATTCGGAATTCCGAGCAGCGTGGCAAGGGCGTCAATACGGGACATGTCCAGTTCCTGGTTCGGACGGGCTTGATCGGCGGCAGCGGACTCGACGCGTTCCGGGCGGCCCGCATCGTCGCGCATTGCGGGATTCGCCATGTGAGCTTTAAGTGCTACGCGGCTGAGCGCAACGGCGCAGAACTTGAATTCAGGCTGCTGCGATATGGGGTCGATCGCGTCATTCGTCACCGCGTTGATGCAGAGATCTTCGCCGAAGACATCGTTCCAATGCATGGGCGCAAAACAATTACCGGCACGAACGCGATCAGTGACGACCGCCGGCAGCACGGCCCGGCCGCGACGCGATCGAACCTCAACCGCGTCCTTCGCCCTGATACCCAGCGCCGCCGCATCTTCGGGATGAATTTCCACGAACGGGGCGGGGTTCAGCTTGTTCAGCATGGGCACCTTGCCGGTCTTGGTCATGGTGTGCCATTGATGCTGCAAGCGGCCCGTATTCAGCACAATAGGCCGTTCGCTGTCAGGCATTTCAGCCGGCGGCACATGCGGGCGCGCAAAGAAGACGGCCTTGCCGGATGAAGTGGGAAAGACCAGGTGCGGGCGGCTGCCGTCCGGCAATTCCCTGAGTGTCTGGCTCACGCCGTCGTTGATATAGCGCACCGGATTGCGATCGGCCGCGACGTCTGGCGGGCAGGGCCATTGCAACGGCGTCTGGCGCAGGCGTTCATGGCTCGCGCCGCGCAAATCGTAGCCAGTCTTCCGATTCGATGTCCGCGTGATTTCAGCGAAGACCTCTTCCGCCGACACATAGCTGAACGCATCGGCGAAACCCATTTCACATGCCACGCGCGCGATGATCTGCCAGTCCGGCAACGCGGTGCCCGGTGGCTCGATGGCCTTCTGCGCGAGCGTCATGTTGCGCTCCGAGTTGATCATCACGCCTTCGGCCTCGGCCCACAACGCACCCGGCAAAAGGACATCGGCGTAGCGATTCGTTTCGGTATCGAGGAAGGCATCTTGCGCAATCACCAGCTCCGCGGCCTGCAAGCCCGCCATCACGGTCTGCCGGTTCGGTACGCTGGCAACAGGATTCGTGCAGATGATCCAGCAAGCCTTGATCTCGCCCGTCGCCATGCGCGAGAACATGTCCACGGTGCCTTGGCCAAGCGAAGTCTTCAGCGTGCCCTTCGGGATATTCCACAGGCCTTCGATAAAATCCCGGTCCTCTTCCACCAGCACCGAACGCTGGCCGGGCAGCCCGGGGCCCATGTATCCCATCTCACGTCCGCCCATCGCATTAGGCTGCCCGGTGAGCGAAAATGGCCCGCTGCCCGGCCGGCATATCTTGCCCGTGGCGAGATGCAGGTTGCAGATCGCGTTCGTGTTCCAGGTGCCATGCGTGCTCTGGTTGAGGCCCATGGTCCAGCAGCTCATCCACTCGGGCGCCTCGCCCGTCCATTGCGCAGCCCGGCGAATATCCGCTTCGGGAATGCCGGTGATCTCAGCCACTCTATCTGGCGGATAGTCCTCGAGAAAGGCAGGCATCGCGTCCCACCCTTCAGTCGACTCGGCGATGAAACCGGCATCCGTATGCCCGTTCCGATGCAGCAGATACAGCAGGCCATTCAGCAACGCGAGATCGGTACCCGGTTTGATCTGCATGAAGAGGTTGGCTTTGTCCGCGGTGGCATTGCGGCGTGGATCCACCACGATCAGCTTCGCACCCGCCTTCACGCGATCCATCATGCGCAGGAACAGGATCGGATGACAGTCGGCCATGTTCGCGCCGATCACAAAAAACAGGCTGGCCTTGTCGATGTCCTCATACGAGCCCGGCGGACCGTCAGCGCCCAGCGACAGTTTGTAGCCGCTCCCCGCGCTCGCCATGCAGAGCCGCGAATTGGACTCTATGTTGTTGGTACCGACAAACCCTTTCGCGAGCTTGTTGACGAGGTACTGCGCCTCGATCGACATCTGCCCCGACACATAGAACGAAAGTGCGTCCGGACCGTGTGCATCGAGTAACCCGCGCAGGCGCTGTGCTGTGTCCGTGATGGCTTGTGCCATGGGCAACGGAATCGGGTCCTGATCCCGTTCGTGGCGAATGAAGGCGCACTCAAGACGACCCGACTTGCGCAAGACCACATGCGCCGATGACCCCTTGGTGCAGAGGCGTCCAAAGTTCGCCGGATGCTCCTTGTCGCCGGACACCTTGACCACTTCTCCCTTCTCGACTTGCAGGACCATCCCACAGCCAACGCCGCAGTACGGGCATACAGTTTTGACGCTGCCGGAAATCATGATCGACTCTCGAACTCGCGTACCTTGCTCATATCGCGACCCATACGTGGCCATCTTCCACGCGCGCGGCGAAGGCGTTCACCGAGTTCTCCGGGATCTCGAGGCATTCGCCCGTGCGAAGGTCGTAGTGGTGCTTGAAGATCGGCGATGCCACCACAATGCGCTCGCCCAGATTGCCGATCAAACCGCGCGACAGCACCGACGCCTGCGAACCCGGATCGAAGTTATCGATGGCAAACACGCTCGTGGTTTCGTCGGCAAGATGGAACACAGCAATCTGCTCACCGTTGATGAGTGCACAGACGCCCGTGTTCGGCACGATGTCATCGAGCGGGCACACAGGCACCCACGCGCTTGGGATTCGGTCGATGTTCATGATGATGTCCTTGATGTGGATCGGTAGATCCCGCGTGCTTCAAACCGTTTCGACAACCACCGGAATATCGATTCGTTTCAGTTGCCGTTCAGCCAGCGTCGCGGGTCGAATCTGGCCACGCTCTTCGACAAAACTCACGTTTGCATCGGCCGCGTCGCTGTTCACGAAATGACGGAAGCGCTTGCGCGTGTCCGGATCGTTGACGGCCTTTTTCCACTCGCATTCGTAGGTGTCGACCACGTGCTGCATCTCCGCTTCGAGTTCCGCGGCAAGCTGAAGCTTGTCGTGCACCACGACATCGATCAGGTACTGAAGCCCGCCTTCCAGGTTGTCGCGCCACACGCTCGTGCGCTGCAACCGGTCCGCGGTCCGGATATAGAACATCAGGAAACGGTCGATGTAACTGACCAGCGTGGCACGGTCAAGATCCGATGCAAGCAGCTCGGCGTGACGCGGTTTCATGCCGCCGTTGCCGCATGCGTAGAGGTTCCAGCCGTTCTCCGTGGCAATCACGCCAATGTCCTTGCCTTGCGCCTCGGCACATTCGCGTGTGCAACCGGAGACGCCGAACTTGATCTTGTGCGGTGTGCGCAAGCCCTTGTAGCGATTCTCTATATCGATCGCGAGACCGACTGAATCGCCCACGCCATAGCGGCACCACGTAGACCCCACGCATGACTTCACGGTGCGCACCGACTTGCCGTACGCGTGGCCGGATTCGAAACCCGCCGCGATCAGTTCTTCCCAGATCAGCGGCAGTTGCTCAACCCGCGCGCCGAACAAATCAACACGCGCGCCGCCCGTGACCTTGGTGTACAAACCGTACTTCTTGGCGACCTGGCCGACCGCGATCAATCCATCGGGCGTGACCTCGCCACCCGGCATCCGGGGGACGACGGAATACGTGCCGTCGCGCTGGATGTTGGCGAGGTAGTAGTCGTTGGTATCCTGCAAGCTTGCGTGCTCTTTCTTCAGGACGAACTCGTTCCAGCACGATGCAAGAATCGCAGCCGTAGCCGGCTTGCAGATGTCACAGCCAAGGCCGTGGCCATGCTTCGCGAGCAACGCGCCAAATGTCTCGATGCGCTCGACGCGCACCATGTGATAAAGCTCCTGGCGCGAATACGGGAAGTGCTCGCACAGGTGGTTGTTGACCGCGAGCCCCTGCTTTTTCATCTCGGCCTTCATCACCTGGGTGACGAGCGCGACGCAGCCGCCGCACGAGATGCCGGCCTTGGTCGATGACTTCAACGCGCCAATGCTGGTTGCACCCGCACAGACCGCTTCGCATATCTGGCCTTTGGACACGTTGTTGCACGAGCAGATTTGCGCGGCGTCAGGCAGCGCGTCAACGCCAAGACCGGGCTTTTGTTTGCCGTCGGAGGAAGGGAGAATCAGGAACTCCGGCGCCTCCGGCAACTCAATTCGGTTCAGCATCATCTGCAAGAGCGTGCCGTATTCGGCCGCGTCGCCAACCATCACGCCGCCGAGCAAATACTTGCCGCACTCGGACACCACCAACTTCTTGTAGACCTGCTTGCGTTCATCGCTGAACTGATACGCGCGGCTGCCCGGCGTCTTGCCGTGCGCGTCGCCAATGCTCGCCACGTCCACGCCCATCAGCTTCAACTTCGTGCTCATGTCGGCGCCTGTGAAACCGGCCACCTCGCCTCGCAACTGCTTGGCGACAATACGCGCCATGTCATAACCCGGTGCGACCAGCCCGAAGATCTGTCCGTTCCAGAGCGCGCATTCACCGATTGCGAAGATATCGGCGTCGCTCGTGCGGCAGTTATCGTCGATCACGATGCCGCCACGGGCGCCGACATCGAGGCCGCTGATCCGCGCAATCTCGTCGCGCGGACGGATGCCGGCGGAGAACACGATCATGTCGGTGTCGAGATGGGTCGCATCGGCGAACTCCATGCGATGCGTGCCGTTCTCGCCATCGACTATGGCAACGGTATTCTTCTGCGTATGAACCGTCACGCCCAGCTCTTCAATCTTGCTGCGCAAGACGCGCGCGCCGCTGTCGTCGACCTGCACGGCCATCAGGCGCGGCGCGAACTCGACCACATGCGTCTGCAAGCCCATGTCGCGCAATGCCTTCGCGCATTCGAGCCCCAACAGGCCACCGCCCACGACCGTACCCGTCTTCGAGCGCGCGCCGCATTCCTTCATTGCTTCGAGATCCTCAATAGTTCGGTACACGAAGCAGTCATGGCGCTCGTTGCCCGCAACCGCCGGCACGAACGGATAAGAACCGGTAGCGAGCACGAGCTTGTCGTAGGCCAGTACCTCGCCGGTCGACACCGTCACGGTCCGCGCCGCGCGATCGATCGACGCAGCCTTCGCATTCAGTTCAAGCCGGACGTTCGCGCGCTCGAAGAATCCCGGCTCGACCAGCGACAGGTCCTGCGCCGATCTGCCGGCGAAGAATTCCGACAGATGCACGCGGTCGTAAGCCGGCCTCGGTTCTTCGCACAGCACGGTGATATCGAGTCCGTGCGCTGCATTCTCAGCGAGACATTCGAGGAGCTTATGGCCGACCATGCCATGGCCGATGACGACAATTTTCATGATCACGACTCTCTCAATTTGCAATGCGCCACACGCCCGAGATCGATGCGGGTTGTTTTGTCTGCCATTGTTTTTCCACAAAACAAAAAGGCGTCCCGCAAACCCAGCCGATGACTGAGTCCAGGGGACGCCTTTGTCCAAAAAGCCCTTCAAGGGCCGCTGTGAAGCCTTGCAATGAAACTGGACCGCCGTTGATCCATAGACGCTCTAAATGCAAGCGCCATGCCATGCTCAACGTTTCTTTATGTGGCGGGCGTTTGCGAGCGATCACGCATTTTGAGCCGGATAGATGCGGTGCATTTTGATGCAGCGCCGCACACTCGCGGTGCGATAGAGCACTGTCCGCGTGCGGGCAAGAAGGCATTCCTGATCGGCTTCATGGGACTAAAGGGAGTCTCGTTCAAAACATACGCATGGGAGCGTGGCTCCACGCGGCGGCCAGCTTACCGATCAAAGGCTCACTCGACGCATGCATTAAAACCATTCTCTTCTGGCCTGGATATTGCCTATGACTAGCTGTGCCCGGCAACGATGTCGGGCGCTTGGATATCACAGTCTTATCGATGTGAATGCCGGTAGACATCGGCGACTCAGGACAACGGCGTCCCTTCGTGCAAGAGCACGAGCGGATGCCGTTTTTCGTTGGCGCGCGGCGTTGAATGCATGGTTGTTTAGCCACCAAAGGACATCACGATGACAACAGGCAAGGTCACCTTGCTCAGCGCAGGCCCAGGCGATCTGGACCTGCTCACGATCGCAGCTGCCAGAGCACTGGCGCTGGCGGATATCGTGTTGCTGGACGATCTCGCCAATCCCGAGATCGTGTCGCTTGCGCCGCAAGCCCGCGTGATCCGGGTCGGCAAACGCGGCGGCTGTAAATCGACACCGCAAGCGTTCATCCAGCGGCTGATGCAACGTTATGCCCTCAAGGGACTGCACGTGGTTCGCGTGAAAGGCGGCGACGCCCTGCTGTTCGGACGCGCAGGCGAAGAGCTCACAGCACTGCGGCACGCGCAGATTCCGGTCGAGATCATCAACGGCATTTCGTCCGGTTTCGCAGCGGCTGCGTGTCTCGGGATATCGCTGACGCATCGGGAGCATTGCCAGGGCGTGACCTTCGTGACGGCGCACAAGCAGGATCACGGCGAACCCAACTGGGCCGCGCTTGCGGCAACCGGCACGACGCTCGCGATCTACATGGGCATGACGCGTATCGACAGCCTGTGCCTTGCACTGCTCTCGGCGATGCCGGCGTCCACCCCTGCCGCAGTGGTTCAATGGGCAGGAACACCATCCGAGCGGCGCTGGCTTGGGCGGCTGGATTGCATGGCGACTGACGCCGTAAAAGCAGGCCTGCAAAGCCCCGCCGTGATCCTTGTTGGCAACGCGATCAGCGAAGCAGCAGCAGACGTGCACGCGGCCTTCAACGCATGGGAAAACCACACCGAAGCGGTCCAGCATGCGGCCTGAGACGCACACATCGCGCGCGGTCTTCATGGTGCTGGCCAACCCGCCGCCGGCCAGCGTTGCGGCCGGCCGGTCTCGCACGCGCTACCCCGGCGCCTGACCCATGCTTCGCGTGCTGCTCGTCACCGACACCGACAAACCCATCGGCGATCTTCGCCAGGCGCTCGCACGCCTGGGCTACGACATGCTGGCCGAGGTGGCAACCCCGGCGGCCTTGCCCAAGGTGGTGGAAGAACAGCGCCCGGATGTGGTTATCATCGACACTGAGTCGCCTTCGCGCGATACGCTCGAGCAACTCGCCGTGATGAACGAAACCGCGCCGCGCCCGGTCCTCATGTTCAGCAACGACGGTGACCAGAAACTGATTCACGCGGCGGTCAGCGCGGGCGTGAGCGCTTATCTTGTTGAAGGGCTGGAAGCATCGCGGCTTGCACCCATCCTTGAAGTCGCACTCGCACGGTTCGCCCGCGAGGAACAATTGCGCAAGCGGCTCGCCGAAGCCGAAAACGAACTCGCGGACCGCAAGCTGATCGACCGGGCCAAGCGCCTGTTGATGGACCGGCGCAGGATGTCCGAGCCGGAGGCATACGCCATGCTGCGCAAGCGCGCCATGGACGAGGGAATGAAGCTTGCCGAAGTCGCGCGCCAGTTGGTGTCGATGGCCGATTTATTAGGGTAGCCCGTACAACATGAACACGCCCAATGCCGCTTTGAAGCACGTGTCCGAGCGACCCGAGAAGACGCATATCCGCCTCGGGTTCGTGGCGCTGAGCGATGTCGCCCCGCTCGCCGTTGCCAAGATCCTCGAGTTTGGCCACAGCCACGGCCTGACGCTCGAACTATGCCGTCAGCCTTCATGGGCGGCCGTGCGCGACAAGCTGTTGTCCGGCGAAATCGATGCGGCGCACGCGCTTTATGGGCTCGTGTACGGCGTCCAGCTGGGTATTGGAGGACCGCAGGGCGACATGGCCGTGCTCATGGTGCTGAGCCGGAATGGTCAGGCCATCACGCTGTCGAATCCACTTGCCGATGCGTTGAGCAAGAGCGGCAATTTGAAGGAGGCGCTCGCGTCGCTCGGCCGTCCTCCGGTCTTCGCACAGACCTTTCCGACCGGCACGCACGCGATGTGGTTGTACTACTGGCTCGCAGCACTTGGCGTGCATCCGCTGCGCGACATTCGCAGTATCGTGATCCCGCCGCCGCAAATGGTCGATGCATTGGCCGAGGGCCAGCTCGACGGATTCTGTGTGGGTGAGCCGTGGAACGCGGTTGCCGAGTCGCGCCACGCGGGCAGGACCGTCGCGATCACGAGCCAGATCTGGCCGGACCACCCGGAAAAGGTGCTTGCCAGCCGGCGCGATTTTGTCGCGCGTTATCCGAACACGACACGCGCGCTGATCCAGACCATGCTCGAGGCGTGCCGATGGCTTGACGACCCCGCACATCGCACCGACATCTCGACGTGGCTCGCCGCGCCGGAATTGTTAGGCGTGCCGCAGGAATTGATCGCGCCACGCCTGCTCGGTGATTACGGCAACTACGATGCAGCGCAATTCCCCGGGCAGCCACTTCCGCGCCCCGCTAGTTTCTTCGATAAAGGCGCCGTCAACTATCCGCGTCCGTCGGATGGCCTGTGGTTCCTGACGCAATATCGCCGATGGGGTCTGCTGAACGGCAATCAGGACGATGACGCCGCAATTGCAGCGGCGATCAGCCAGACGGCGTTGTATCGCGAGGCGGCGGAACTGGCGGACGTGCGCGTACCGGACGAGATTCGCGCGGACGTGCTGTTCGACGGGCGCGTCTGGGATGGACAAGATCCCGCCGCCTATCTCGACGGTTTTGCGATGCGTGCCTGACGCGGTGGTGGCGTTTGTTGTCTATCGCCGGTTTCAACGGCTCGGCGATGCATACCTCATGACAGCTTGACCTTCATTCCGGCGCTTATCAAAAGACCCCCTGCCGTCGAACATATAGCTACTAGAACAACTTCCACCTGCGTGGCGAAAGTGCATGCCGGAAGCATCCTGACGGCCTATGAGCCCGGTTTAGGTTGCCAGTCCGGGACCGTATGACGGATGCTTCATAACCCCGGCGCGCTTTTATGTGACCAGAAGCTTGCCGGCCGTGGAACGCATCCTGCTTCGACGGATTACAAACCGTCAAGTCGTCGTCACCGTCATCGAAGCAGAGGTTGCCATGAGCACGTTGTCCACCGAGAAAATTCAGGCTGTGGTGAAAAAGGACGCCTCCTGGGTGATGGGCGCGCTCAAGAAATTCGGCGAGGATCGCTGTGCCGCCATGGCCGCGAGCATCGCGTTCTACTCCGCGTTTTCGTTGGCGCCAACGCTGGTCATGGTTATCGCAGTGGCCGGCTGGGTGTTCGGCGCAGACGCCGCGCGGGGGCAATTGTTCCATCAGGTCAATGGACTGCTGGGCGATCAGGCCGCCGCGAGCGTGCAAAGCATTGTTGAAAATGCCCACCGCAGCGGCGGCACGGGTATCGCTGCCGTGATCTCGTTCGTGTTGCTGGCGGTGGGCGCATCAGCAACGTTTTCGTCGCTCAACACTGCGTTAAATCTCGTGTGGCCAATGACCGGCGAGCAGAAATCCAGCGTATTCGCTTTGGTGCGGGTGCGGCTGATCTCGTTTGGACTGGTGCTGGGGGTGGCGTTCTTGCTGATCGTCTCCCTGGTCCTCGATACCGCCATCCAGGCCGTCGGCACATGGCTTTGGGGTAATTCGCCCTTCGTGATCATCGGCGACATTGTGCAACTGGTGGTCGGACTGGTGATTCTCTCGCTGGCGTTCGGGGCACTCCTGAAGTTCCTTCCCGATGGCCGGGTGCAATGGCGCGACGCAATAGTTGGCGGGTTGGTCGCCGCCATCCTCTTTTCCGTCGGCAAAAAGCTGTTTGCGTTCTACCTGACTCACGCCGGCACGGCGAATTCGTTCGGCGCGGCGGGCTCGCTTGCCGTGTTGCTGATGTGGCTGTACTTCTCGGCGGCCGTCCTGCTGCTTGGCGCCGAGTTTTCAGCTGCGCGGGCACGTTTGCATGATCCCCGTGGCGCGTGGGGCCAGCAGAGCTCGCGGGTCCCGCCGGGCAGCCGTGCAAAGATCGGTTCGATGCTGGCAGGCTCGACGCATCCGGGAGCCGGGTTGGCAGATCCAAATGCGGATGCGGGCAGCGCCGGAACTGCAAAAGCCTTTGCGGTCGTGCCGGGACGTACGCGGGCATCTATTGGACAGCGGGCTGAACGCTCGCAGCATTTGACGCAGCAGGCGCGCAAACGCGTGTCGGCACTGAGCACCGCGCTCAGCCTTAGCCGCAAGCTGGCACGTGCGGAAACCACCGCCACGCGCGTGACGGCGCAGGCCATGCTGGATTGCGGGCGCAAGGCGGTGCAGGCCAATGGCTTGGTAAAACAGTATCCATGGCATGCCGTGCTGCTGGCTGGCGGCGCTGGCTTGGCGCTCGCGCTGCTAACGGGCCGCGACACGAGCCGCAGCCTGCCCAGGGCGACCGACGAATAACGCCGGCAAGGTCAATCGCGGGATCCAATAGCGATCCCGCGTCATTCACGAAATCGGCGTGATCCAGGACACGTCAGTTTTCCGTGTCAAAAGCTCGATCGCCTCAAACTTCGTCAAATCGCATGGACCATTCGCGACGTGTGAAGAGCCGCGTTTCTGTTGCGATCTACGCAAGCATCACGCTTTCAGAGCCTGCCATTGGGTAAGAGTGTTGGTAATCCACAACGCGCGCACTTGGCTTTCAGAGCCGGACACTCCTCAGGCGCTTCAAACCCCTGCCCCGTGCAAACCCTTGCCGAGCCATATACAGCGCTCCTCTTGCCGTAAGCGATCGCTTTAGCGAGCACCGTCGGCATGTCTCGCTTATAACAACTAATTAGTAGAAAACTAATAAAAACCGACTGTTTCGCGCTGAACCAATTGCATTAAAGGGAACTTTCTGACGGCGTCTGTGGTTCGGCCTTTCACAAGATGATTGAACGGCTGAAGCCTTGACAGGCTTGCCTTACGAGAGATCACACGGTCGACCGCAAAGTGTCTTTTTTTCGAGACATGTTTTAATTTTTCAGTTCTTAAGTTTTGTAACGCTGCGTTATTCTCTGCGCCGGCAACAACGAATTTAATCCTAGCGTGGAGAACCTGATGAAACGTTTCGCACTGACTTCCCTTTCGCTGGCACTGCTCGGCACAGCTGGCGCGGCTCACGCGCAAAGCAGCGTGACCCTTTATGGCGTGATCGACGAGGCTGTCGCCTATGTTAACCACGCAAGCGGCAACAACCATCTGGTTGGTCTCTCTGCAGGTAACTTGTCTGGTGACCGTTGGGGCCTGAAGGGTTCGGAAGATTTGGGCGGCGGTTTGAAGGCAATTTTCCAATTGGAAAACGGCTTTAACGTGAACACGGGTGCACTGGGCCAAGGCGGTCGCGAATTCGGTCGTCAGGCATTTGTCGGTTTGACGTCGGACAAGCTCGGCACGGTCACGCTCGGTCGTCAATACGATCCGCTGGTTGACATGGTGCAGGGCATCACGGGTGACAACTACTGGGCGTCCATCGTCGGTACGCCGGGCGACGTCGACAACTACGACAACAGCTCGCGTGTGAACAACGCTGTGAAGTACGTGTCGCCGAACTATGCCGGCCTGCAATTCGAAGGCATGTATGGTTTCAGCAACACCGCTGGCACGACGGGTCAAGGCCAGACGTGGAGCGGTGCAGTTGCGTATAACAACGGTCCGTTGGGCTTGGCTGCTGGTTACTACTACACGAGCAACCCGAGCGCAGGCCGTTCGGCTACAAACTGGAACAGCCCGTCGTCAGATTCGATTATCGACAGCGCAATCAACGCTGGCTACGCCTCGGCTCACTCGATCGCCATCGCCCGTGCAGCAGGTCAGTACGCTATCGGCCCGGTAACGCTCGGCGCTTCGTACAGCAATGTGAAGTACCGTCCGGACGGTTTCTCGGCATTCACATCGACAGAGACGTACAACATTGGCAGCGCGTTCGCGAACTACCAGCTGACGCCGGCTTTCCTGATCGGCTTGGGCTACACGTATGAGAAAGCGAGTGGCGACACGGGTGCTCATTACAATCAGGTCGGCATCGGTGCGGACTACACGCTGTCCAAGCGCACGGATTTCTACGCACTCGGCGCTTACCAGAAAGCAAGCGGCTCGCAAGCTACGTTCACCACAAATGGCGGCGTAACAACTCGCGTAAATCAACAAGCGCAAGCATCGATCGGTTCGTTCGGCTACAACGGCACGAGCACGCAGGAACTGGTGCTGGTTGGTATTCGTCACAAGTTCTAAAGTCCGATACGGCGTGCAGCGTTTCACTGCATAGCGCGCCGATTCAGACTGCGGTTCAAAAACAGCCATCGGCTTCGCCGGTGGCTGTTTTTTTATGTGCGTTGAATACAGCACGTCCAGGCTGCCGTGATCGCCATACACACGCTGAACAAGCGAACGGCCCAATCGACTTATGCCGATTGGGCCGTTCGCTTGTTCAACTTACCTAGCTTGCCGAGGCATTGAAAGTCTGTAGGCACTCCACAACGTACTCAATGCTGCGAACGCTCGCTCCCGGGCTGCATCAGCGTCTGAAATGGCGGCGCTGACGTATCGGGTTCCGCGCGCAGGTCGCTGCCCGTCACGCGCGGCACGTTAGATACCGTTTCGCGCGCCCGCAGTGGCACATTGGCGGGATCGGCCCAGGTCGGATTCGGAATTTCCCCGAAAATCTGCCGCAACCGGTCACCCCACGTACGATGAATCATCTGGAAATACTGATTGTCGTTATCGATCGTGGAGAACCGCGTGACCTGCAACGCGTCCTTTTCATACACGAGCAGGTCAAGCGGCAATCCCACCGACAAATTCGAGCGCAGCGTGGAATCCATCGACACCAGCGCGCATTTCGCCACTTCGTCCAACGGCGTGGATGGCGTGACAACGCGATCGATGATCGGTTTGCCATACTTCGATTCGCCGATCTGGAAATACGGGCTGACCGGCGATGACTCCACGAAATTACCCGCCGAATAGATCATGAACAGGCGCGTATTTGCGCCGCGAATCTGGCCGCCGAGAATAAAGCTGCAATTGAAGTCGACGCTGAATTCCGCGAGCGTGGCTGCATCTCGCCGATGTATCTCGCGCACCGCATCGCCCACCAGCCGCGCCGCTTCCGCCATGGTGGGGACGTTGTACAGCGTGGTTTTGTCTTCGGGCGCCGGTTCCGACAGCAGTTGCATGACGGCCTGCGTCAGCGCGAGGTTGCCCGCGGCCAAGAGCACGAGGACGCGGTCACCGGGCTGCTCGAAGACCGCCATCTTGCGAGCTGCGCTCACATGATCGACTCCGGCATTCGTGCGGGTATCGGACAGGAACACCAGTCCCTCGTCGACGCGCATTGCCACGCAATAAGTCATGCGTCCAATTCCTGAAAGAAGCAAATTCGTATTGTAGTCGGGTATTCGTCCGGACCGGACCGATTGCGGAGACTCTTGGACTAGGCAGCATCGCCCGGCAACGCGGCGCCTGACCTTCTGATAGTTAATATCGGCACAGGGGGGCGCGGCTTGAATGCCGCGGCGCAGGAGAAATGCGCGCCGCGACGTGTCATGCGCATCGCATTGCTGCGATCTGTTCAGCTCACTGGTCGGCCGTTGCCTGCACCGAGACGTCCACGCTCATGCGCTCTTCCTTGCCGCCCACGCGCGAACCGCGCACGGGCGCGGCCGCTTCATAGTCGCGTGCGACCGCGAGGCGGCAGTACCGGCCACTGGCGAACGCCGCGTGCGTGACGTCCACCGACACCCAGCCGTCGTCGATCCACACATCTACCCACGCGTGGCTCGCGGCGTGCGGGACATCGCCCGGATCGATATAACCGCTCACATAGCGCGCCGGCAAGCCCCGCGCGCGGCAGGACGCCAGCATGAGGTGAGCGTGATCCTGGCACACGCCGTTGCCGAGTTGCAGCGCCTGGGCCGCGGTGCTCGTCACCTCGGTGACACCCGCCTTGAACTGCACTTTTGCTTCGATATTCTCCGCCAGCGCAATCAGCGCCGACGGTGAATCGAGTTTCGGCACCGAGTTCGCGAGTTCGCGGATCGCAGCATCCGGTTCGGTCAGCGCGGTTGCACATGTGTAGTGTTGCAGAGGAATCCGGCCGGGACCGTCGTTGAGACGGCCGCCGTCGAGCAACGTGGTTTCCACCTGTCCGGTCACGGAAAGATGGATCTCCATATGCGGTTTCGTCAGCACCAGGGTGTGCAACGTGTTGGCGTAGGCGTCGCGGGTGACGTCGAGCTTGCCGACAGTATCGATGTTCCAGCGCCGCACCATTTGCGCCGACCCATTGGCGGGCGTCATGCGCAGTTGCTGGATGGAGTACTGCACCGGCACCGCGTATCGGTAGCTTGTGTGATGACGAATGGTCAGAAGCATGATGGTTCCCAGGGCGGATGCAATACAAAGCAATGCAAAACAATACGAAGCAAGACGAACCGGTTCAGGCGAGAGGCAACATGAGGAAGGTGCGCATCACGCGAACACCGAGCTCGTCGACCCGTTTCAGGAATTGCGTCAGGTAGGCGTGCACGCCGGTTTCGAGGATCTGGCGGATATCCATGTACAGCACGTCCGCGCGCAGCTTGCCGGCGAAACGTTCGCACTCGTTCGAGCCGTCGGTACGCAGCTTGTCGAGCGTCGCGCAGACCCCATCAAGAGACGCCAGCAGCGAGCGCGGCATCTGCGAGTTAAGGATCAGCAACTCCACGACCCGCGACGGCGTCACAACGTCGCGATACACCTTCCGATAAATCTCCAGCGCGGACACCGAACTCAAAATGGAGGTCCAGTAATAGAAGTCCTCCAGCTGACGCGCGGCTTCGCGCGAGTTCGGTTCGGCATCGGCGAAACGCACGTCCAGGATCCGCGCCGTGTTGTCCGCGCGTTCCAGGTACATGCCGAGCTGGATGAACCAGAAAGCGTCGTCCTGAAGCGCTGTGCCGACCATCACGCCGCGACACAAATTCGAGCGGTACTTGACCCATTCGAACAGCATGTCCGGGCTTTTTTCCAGCTCGCCAGCGGCGAGTTTCTCGCCGAATTCGAGCCACGTGAAATTGATGGTCTCCCACGCTTCCGTGGTCAGGGTCCCGCGCACGGCACGCGCGTTTTCGCGCGCCGCGTGCAGGCAGGAATTGATGCTCGACGGATTGCCGGTATCGGCGACCATGAAGTGCAGCATGTCCTCGCGGGAATCCGAACCCGGGAAACGCTCCTCGAATTTTGATTCGAGCTCCGAAATGCGCAGTACGGAACGTTGCGCGCGAGCGGCCTGATCCGGCGTCTGCGGCAGGAGCATGCCCTTCAGGTTGATATCGAGCATGCGGGCAGTATTTTCCGCACGCTCCATGTAGCGAGCCATCCAGAAAAGGTGATCGGCTGTGCGGCTTAGCATCATGATGGCGTTCCGTTGTTGTGTGGCTCGCGCGGGCGCAGCGCTTGCAAGCGCGCCCTTGCGAACAATCCTGGTGGGTGCTTAGTCCACCATCCAGGTGTCTTTCGTGCCGCCGCCCTGCGACGAATTCACGACGAGAGAACCCTCCTTCAACGCCACGCGAGTCAGGCCGCCGGCGGCCATCGTCACTTCTTTACCCGACAGCACGAACGGCCGCAAGTCGATATGGCGCGGCGCAATACCCGACTCCACGAAGGTCGGGCATGCGGAGAGCGCCAGTGTTGGCTGGGCGATATACCCATCCGGCCGCGCAATCAGTCGTTCGCGGAACGCCTCGATTTCCGCTTTCGTCGATGCCGGTCCGACCAGCATGCCGTAACCGCCCGCGCCGTGGACTTCCTTCACGACCAGCTCGGGCAGATGCGCGAGCGTGTAGGCGAGATCGTCGGGCTTGCGGCACTGGAACGTGGGCACGTTGTTCAGGATCGGCGTTTCGCCCAGATAGAACTCGATCATGTCCGGGACGAACGGATAGATGGATTTATCGTCGGCTATGCCGGTGCCCATCGCGTTGGCCAAGGCCACGCGGCCCGCGCGATACGACGTCAAAAGCCCCGGCACGCCGAGCGCCGAGTCCGTGCGGAAGGCGAGCGGGTCCATGAAGTCATCGTCGAGGCGCCGGTAGATCACATCGACACGTTTCGGTCCCTGCGTCGTGCGCATGAACACGTAGTTTTCATCGACAAAAAGGTCCTTGCCCTCCACCAGTTCCACGCCCATTTGCTGCGCGAGGAACGAGTGCTCGAAGTACGCCGAGTTGTACATGCCGGGCGTGAGCACGACCACGTTGGGGTCATCGACACCGGCTGGCGCGATCGAGCGCAAGGTTTCGAGCAGCAGATCCGGATAGTGCGCAACCGGCGCGATGCGGTTCTGCACGAACAGTTCAGGGAAGAGCCGCATCATCATCTTGCGATTTTCGAGCATGTACGACACGCCCGACGGCACCCGCAGATTGTCTTCGAGCACGTAGAACTCGCCCGCGTCACCCGCGCGCACCACGTCCACGCCAGCCACGTGCGCGTAGACGTCGAGCGGCACGGACACGCCTTGCATCTCCGGGCGATATTGCGCGTTCGTGTACACCTGTTCGGCGGGAATCTTCCCTGCCCGGACGATGTCGTGATCGTGATAGACGTCGCGGATGAACATGTTCAGCGCACGGACACGCTGTCGAAGGCCGGCTTCCAGCTTGCGCCATTCGTCGCCGGGGATGATCCGCGGAATCATGTCGAAGGGAATCAGGCGCTCGGTGCCCGACAGATCACCGTTCACGGCGAACGTGATGCCGACACGCCTGAACAGCAGATCGGCTTCCGCGCGCTTGCGAGCGATGGTTTCGGGGCTCTGAGTGGAAAGCCACCGGGAGAAGCGTGCGTAATGCGCCCGCACGGTTTCCTCGTGACGCATTTCGTCGTAGATCTGCATCTTGCGTCCTTTTTTGATCGCGGCTTCTAGCCGCCTGTGCGTGGAAGTGCCGGCTCTTCAAGCCGGGCCACGCCTGTCCGACGCATCGGTAGTTTCAGTATCTACAATTAAGCAACAGGCGTGCCATTTTTTCTACTACTTGTTTTTACTCATTGTTTTGGCGGGTTAGGTGGAAGTTTGCTTCAAATGAGTGCGCAGCGGTGAGCCGGGGTGGTAGATGAAGTTGGGGCGATGCCCGGATTTGGTGCGAAGGGAGGCATTCGCGCTGATGGACGAAGCCCATCAACGCTCAGAATATGCGTGAGCTTGCGGTCTGCGGGCGTCGGCGATCTTCTATTTAACTGCTAGCCGCTTGCGCGTCTGCCTGCCATCCGCCGCCTAGCGCCTTATAAACAGCGATCAGATCCGTTGTCACGCTAATTGTGGATTGCGCCAGTTGCTGCCGCGTCTCGGCCAACTGCCGCTCCGCATCCAGAACGTTAATGAACGTCACCAGGCCCTTGCGATAACTATCGGTCGCCAGCTCCAAACTGATCCGGTTCGCCTCCACCGTGCGCGTCAGCGCCTCGCGGCGGTCCTGGTCCGTCCGGTACGACACCAGCGCGTTATCGACGTCCTGCAGCGCCTTGAGCACCGTCGATCGATACTGCAGCGCCGCCTGCCCCGCCTGCGCCTTCGCTATCCGCACGTTCGCCCGCAACGCGCCGCCTTCGAATATCGGCAGGGAAATACTGGGGCCAATCGTCCAGAAAAGACTCGACCAGCGTGCAAGATATTTCGCTTCGCTGGCTCGCATGCCCACATTGCCCGTCAACGATACATCCGGGTACATCTGCGCCACCGCCACGCCAATCTCAGCAGTGGCCGCGTGCAAGTCACTCTCCGCACGACGAATGTCCGGACGCCGCCGCGCCAACGTGGACGGCAAACCAATCGGCACGCTTGGCGGAACCGGCGGTATCGCCCCTTGCGTCTCTAACTCCGCGTCCAGCGTCCCCGGCGCATTCCCGGTCAATACGGCAAGGCCGTTCATTGCCTGCGCAATCTGTGCATCGAATTGAGGAAGCTGGGCCTGCAGCGATCCCATTTGCGCAGTCGCGCTTTCCACGTCGCTCTGACTCGTCAGCCCGACACGCGCCTGCTCACGCGTCAGATCGAGTATCCGCTGCTCCGAGCCGATCTCAGCCAACGTGATCTGCTTCAGCAACTGCGCCCCGCGCAGTTGCGAATAAGTCTGCGCGACCTCAGCTTCGAGCGAGACGAGGGCGTCGTTGCGATTCTCGATTGCCGACTCCGTCTGCGCGTTTGCCGACTCCACCGAGCGCCGCACACGGCCGAACAAATCGAGCTCCCATGAGGCATCGAAACCATCCTGGAAGAGGTTCACCGGCGCCGTCAGGGAATTCAGGGCGCTCGTCACGCCCGCACTGTTGGGCCCAAGCGCGTTGACCCTGTCATACACGCCCTGCGACTGCAGCAAGCCCTTCAGGCCCAGTTGCTCGCGCTTATAGCTCGCGTTCGCGCTAAGTTGCGGCAACCCCTGCGCGCCCGATGCGACCGCCTGTTCGCGCGCCGCCTCGATACGCAGCACCGCGCTCTGCAAGTCCAGGTTGCCCGCCGCCGCGCGGTCGATCAGCGAGTCCAGCGTGGCGTCGTTGAACTGCCTCCACCAGTGAGGATCGGGATCGGCGTTGGTGTCGGCCAGCGACGGCGCGCCCGCATGCGGATATCGAATGTCATCAGGCGGGGTCTGCGGGTTTTGCGCGCGTTGCACATCGCGCCAATTGTCAGGGGCTTTTGCATCGGGCGGCGTGAAGTTCGGACCGACTGAACACGCGCCTGCGAGCATCGAAAGCAGCAAGGGAATCAAGCGTTTGCGCATCTCAATGCCCTCCCCCGCCACCCGATGCTTTCACCGGAGAAAAGAAAAACGTGACCGGCACGAAGCACAACGCGAAGATCGCCACCGCGCCGAATACGTCAAGGTAAGCCAGGATCGTGGACTGCGAAATGAACTGCTTGTACATCAGGCCGGTCGCGGTAGTCATGGCCTGCTGCATGGTCTGGCCCATGTCCATGAGCGTGTGCGTGAGTCGCTGTATGGAGTCGTTGTAGTTCGGATTCAACGGCGTCATGTGCACAACCATGTGCGCCATGTTCGCCTGCGTGCGCTCCACGATCGCGGCGGTCGCAAGGGAAATTCCTATCGATCCCGCCACGTTTCGGAACATCGTGAATAGCGCGGAAGCGTCCGCGTTCTCCGATGCCTTCAGCGTCAAATACGCCAGCGTCGTGATCGGGACGAACAGGAATGCAATGGCGATGGATTGCGAACTTCGCATGATCGTCAGCGTCTTGAAGTCGATGTTCGGCACCAGGTGATGCGTATAAAACAGCGCACACGCCATCAGAAAAAAACCGAAGCCGACCAGGAAACGGGTTTGTATGATCGGCATCAATTTGCTGACCACGGGAATGATGGCGACGATCATCATCGCGCCGGGCGACAACACGAGGCCCGCGAGCGTCGCGGTATATCCCAGTTGCTGCTGGGCAAGTTGAGGCACGAGCACCGCGCTGCCATAGAGAATGGCGGCAAAGCCCACCATGCATACCGAGCCCAGCGCAAAATTCTTGTCCTTCAATACGCGCAGGTCGACCACCGGTTTCTTCGCGTAAAGCAGCCAGAAGATCGCGCCCACGATACCGATCAACGAAAGAATCGCGAAGGTCGTGATGAAGCCGGACTTGAACCAGTCATCGTCCTCGCCGCGATCGAGGAACACTTGCAGGCAACCCAGACCCAGCGCAATCAAGCCGATGCCGACAAAATCAAGGCCCAGTTCCTTGCGATCCTTTTTCTTCTCCCACGGCGGGTCTTCAACAAACTGCATCACGGCGATGGTCGTAATCACGCCGATCGGCACGTTGATCAGGAACACCCAGCGCCACGTGAGGTTGTCGGTGATCCAGCCGCCGAGCGTCGGGCCGACCACCGGCGCCACCACGATTGCAACGGCCGAAATCGAGAACGCGCGGCCGCGCTGCTCGGGCGGAAAGGTATCGAGGATGATGGACTGCTGGTTCGGTTGCAAGCCACCGCCGAAGAAGCCTTGCAAGATCCGGAACACGATCAGTTGCCACAGGTCGGTCGCCAGTCCGCACAACAGCGAACAGACCGTGAACGCGCCGATGCAAATCAGGAAATATCGCTTACGTCCCAGCAGTTTCGAAAAAAATGCGGAGATGGGAAGCACAATGCCGTTCGAGACAAGATACGCGGTCAGCGTCCAGGTGGCTTCGTCGTAGCTCGCGGACATCGCGCCCGAAATGTGCGGCAGCGCGACGTTCACAATCGTCGTGTCGAGCACTTCCATGAACGCCGCGAGCGTGACTACCACGGCAATCAGCCAGGGATTGGACTTTGGTTTCCAGCCGGCATGATCGCTCATTTGAACATCACCTTCGGCACCACGGAGAGTCCGAGCGGCAGCGGCAGATCGGGCTGCAATCCGCTATCGATAAGAATCTTCACCGGCACGCGCTGCACGATCTTCACGAAGTTGCCGGTAGCGTTCTCAGCGGGGAAAGCGGAGAAGCGCGAGCCGCTGCCAAGCTGGATACTGTCCACGTGGCCGCGCAGCTTCAGGTTCGGATATGCATCGACAGATACATCCACCGAATCACCGGGACGCATGCGTTCAAGCTGCGACTCCTTGAAGTTGGCCGTGACCCAGACGGTGGTGGTCACCAGTGAAAATATCGACGTGCCCGCTTGCAGGAACGTGCCGTATTGCACGTTGCGCTTGGTGACCCAGCCGTCCGCAGGCGCTCGCAGTTCCGTGTAGGACAGGTTCAATGCAGCCGCTTCCACCTGCGCCTCGGCTTGGCGAACATCTTGCCGGCGTTCCTCCACCGTGGCCTGCGCCTGGCTGATTTGCTGCGGCACGAGGCTCGCGGTCTTCACTTGCGCCTGTGCCTGCGCGACGCTGGCAAGCGCGCTCTTTTGCTGGGCGGTCGCGGTGTCAATGTTCTGCTGCGATGTCGCGCGGACATCGACCGAGCGCTGCCGTTCGTAAGCCGCGCGGGTCTGCGCCAGGTTCGCTTGCGCGCTTTGCTCCTGTGCCTTCGCCTGCGTCAGCTGCGCGGGAAATTGCACGCGGGCAATGCCCAGTTGCACCTGAGCCGCATTGAGTTGCGCCTGCGCCTGGCCAAGTTGGGCGTTGGCCTGATCCAGTTGAGCCTGATAGTCGCGAGGATCGATCTTGATCAGCAGGTCGCCCTTGTGGACGAACTTGTTATCGCCCAGGTTCATGACCACGACGTAACCCGAGACCTTCGGTGCGATCGTGACCGCATCGCCATCGGTGTATGCATCGTCGGTGCTGACCTGATTCCGGGTCGCGAACCACCAGATCAATCCGCCCAGGATCAGCAGCAATACGACGACGCCCAAAATGATCAGCGGCGTTTTGCCCGGACCTTTCTTTTGGCCGTTGGACTTATCGTCGGACTTGTCGTTTGTCTTGCCCTCGCTGCCGTTTTTATCGCTAGCGTTTTTTTGCTCGCCTCGGGATGAATCATCCCCGGCTTTGTCTGCGTCATGATCAGGTCGTTCGTCTTGATCTGGCATCAGGCCCTCTCTCACTCATTGAAACGCGGAATGGCACAGACGTTGGGCCACTTTCCAGGTCGCAGGTCGACTGAATGGGAATCTCTTGCTCTAGGACTTCTTGCTTCTACGCGTGCGTCGGGTCATGCGTAAGGGCACAGCCTCAGCAAACCACGTGCCTTCATTACGGCATGAGGGATGAGCTGCTTTCAGTTTGTTTTCAGAGGGTTATGCCGACGCCCGAGCGCGTCCGCCTTGCCGGGCAGCATAAGCGTCGTGATCGCGCTGTTCTTGTTGTGGCGTAAAAAGCCGTACGGCCTCAACACCTTTTATGCTTGGCTTTCGCTGCCTTGCCACGGTTCGCGTTTCAGGTAAATGCCCGCGTAAAAGTGACATCGACAGCGCGTTCCTACTCGCGCTTTTATCCGGCATCGGTGTTGCTTGCCTTTGCCGGATCGACACCGAATCGACACTTCTCCTTCGAAGGATCTCATCATGCTGACCGTCCAGGAAATTGCATTGCTTCAAGACGTGGTGCCACGACTTCTCGCCGAAGCGAAAACGGCTTCGCCCGATAACGCCGATTTCATCTTCACCATGGAACTCGAGACGCATCTTCAACCCGGGCTTCGCATACGCGCGCCGGAATCTTCCATCGAGTCCACTCCGCCGTTTCCCCTGAACCTGTTCGTCGGTATTCCAATCGGCGAGTTGCGCGCGCTTGCTCACGCCAATTCCGCTCAACGCGACAGGCTCGTCGCGCAGTTCGGCGCGACCTTCTCGCCTCGTTTGCTGCGCGCGATCCATCACTTCGATGCGCATAAAATCGACTACGAAGCGGGCTGCCAAAGCGAACCCGGTACGTCGACAGTGATCCTCGAAGACTCGGTCTGAGCAGGTACCGAATTGCGAACGGCATCGCTGTTTGCGCGTCACCCATCACGCTCGAACGTCACAGCCTTTCAATCCCGCCTCTGAAGAAACAGGCAAAAAAATGGCCGATTCCCTCGCGAAAACCGGCCATTTTTTTTCGACTACGGTTCGCCTCTACTCCTGCGCTGCCATAGTCCTTCAATGCTTTTGCGTCAGCTTAGGCTGCAGCGTCCTTCAACTTCTTCAACGCACGTGCCTTGATACGCACGCTTGCCGGCTTTGCATCGAACCAACGGTCTTCACCCGAGAACGGGTCCTTGCCGAAGCGCCTTTTCTTCGCCGGCACGACTTGCGCCGAAATCTTCAAGAGGCCCGACAGCGTGAACTCGCCTGCGCCCTTCTTGTGAACCGCACCGAGGATGGTGTCCTCGAGTGCCGACAGAACGGCCTTCACTGCTTTCAGGTCAACAGTCGCACGATCCGACAGATGCGCGGCGAGCGATGCCTTCGTGAACGTGTCCTTGACCGGCGACAGCGTTGCCGTCGTCTTCACAGCTGCTTTCTTCGCCACAGTAGCCGGCGTCGATGCGGCCTTCTTGGCAGCGACCTTCTTGACGGGCGCTGCGGCAGTCTTCGTTGCAGCCTTGGGAGCAGCTTTGGTTGCAGCTTTCTTGGCAGCGGTTTTTGCGGAAGTCGGCATGTTTCTCCTACCTGTTGAGGTCAGTGTTTTTAGAATACGGCCGCGTGAATGCATCCGTATCAACGCCGGATTCTACAAGCGCCATTGAACTTCGTGCGAGTCTTTTTGCGCTTCTGAGCCTTTTTTTAAGGGGTTTTCGTTACAAGCGTCTTTTTTAAGGCGACAAGGATAGCCGCGCGATCAATGGATCGTGATCCGATGCCGCCTTCGCCTAGTGAACTTCGATGCGCGTTGACTCGTACATCACGCTCGCGCGAATGCATCCGGATGCGGTGCGAGCGGACGATGGACGGCGAGTTGGAGAGGTTCGGGAGAGCGTGCTTGATGGAAATGCGAGGTTGGTTGACGCCGCGGTAGGGCCGTCAACGAACCGCTCACTGAGGTTGCCGGGCGGAATCGACGGCATAGCCGGGTATTGAAACTTTGCAACACTTGCTCGACCTGTACCCGTCTTTCACGCGATGCCAACCCAAAATCAGCAAAGACGTCGATACGTTAGTTTCAGATAGAAGACGTCGGCATGCGGCATCAAATGCGCGGGTAGCCGTCCGCATCGACAGCACGATTGCATCGGTGTCGAGCATCATCGATGCGATGTTGAGACCCATCGATCCAGGCAGCAACATGCCGTCGATATTTTGTTGCGCACGTTCGGCGCCATCGAGCAATTCGTGCAGCGGTGCATGCGGAAGTCCATCCTCATTTCCAAGCACCGCCCTTGCGATCCGATCTTGGGGATCGCGAAAATAATCCGACTCATCGATCGGCAAACTAAAACGATCAGCATGCCGAACGCTGTCGGAACAACGGCGCTGTCGGAAAACGCTTCGATGCTCACACGGTGACGGATTCAAGTGGATGCTTGAACAGGTTCACCACGAGCAAAAATCGCGAAACGTGTAATAAACCGTACCAATGAAGGAACAGTTCACACGACGCTTTTTGCAAACGCTACGCCAGATCGCGCCAACAACGCCAACCGCACCGTACAGGAAATGACCTGACTATCTGTACCGGTACTGTACAGATCACATCTCATACACTGACGCTCACGGTCGCTCGATCCGACTCAATTCCTGCATTCGCGACACACTAGGAAACACCATGCATCTCGACACAGCCGCCCTTATGACAGCCCTTCCGGCCGCGGTGCTGTTCGCGCTCGTCACCACCATCACACCCGGTCCGAACAACACCATGCTGCTTGCGTCGGGGGTGAACTTCGGATTGCGCCGCACCGTGCCGCACGTGCTCGGCATCAGCGTAGGCGTCGCCATTCTGATGGTGCTGGTGGGTCTCGGCGTGGGGCAGGCATTTGCGCGCTTCGCCTGGGCTTACACGCTGCTTGAAACTTTAAGCGTGGCGTACCTGCTGTATCTCGCGTGGAAAATTGCGACTTCATCGACCATGCAGGTTCGCGACGGCGAGGGCCGGCCCATGCGGTTTATCGAAGCAGCCGCGTTTCAGTGGATCAATCCGAAAGCATGGATGATGGTGCTGACCGCCGCGACCACGATTCATTTGCATTCGAGCTTTTCGCTGAATGCTGTGTTGATGGCAATGGTTTTCATCGTCGTCGGATTACCCTGCATCACAATGTGGGCCGCATTCGGCACGTCCATGCGGCGGATTCTCACGCAACCGCGCTGGCTCCGTGCTTTCAACTGGACCATGGCCACGCTGCTCGTGCTTTCGTTGTATCCAATTGTCGAGCGTGCGCTGGCGTAACGACTGGCGACTCGGGTGACGTCATAACGGATAGTTCGAAGCGGCGATGTAACCAGTGGGGTGAGCGTTACATTCATGGCAAGTTGATTCGGAAGTCCGGCGTTCAGATCCAGCCTATTTTTTCGTAGGCGGCGCATACTGATCCATGCCTGCCGTCGCGCAAAATATGCAGCCTGATTGCAACTTTGGCCGTGGGAAGCGGCAAGAAATGCGCACTCCGTTTTGGAGAAATCGACAGGCGTGTACGAAGCTTGCTGGCCGAGCTTGCTGTCCGATCAACTCGCGCCCTTGTTGGCGCGGCTTTGAAAATCCCAAGGAGTTACGCCATGTCTGGAGCAAACCGCCCGTCCGGTCCCGCAACACGCAAGTCCCTCGATCTCGCCGATCAAATTGAACGCGATGAACTCGAGAACCAACTGCCGGATGCGCTAAACCACGCCGACGATGACGACCTCGACGACGAACCTGACAACGGCAAAACCCGCCGATAACCGCCGATAACATTTCTCCTCTGTTCCGCGCCTTCTGGCGCGTCTTACAAAGCCGCACTCGCGCAACGCAGTGCGGCTTTTTTGCGTGCGAATCTTTTTGCGCCCTATTTTCTGACACAGTGACTTCTGGGCACGAGGGTTGCTTCAGGTTCGGGCGTCGCGGGATATAGCTGCATTCAGCGGCACATGGTCATATAAACCAGTCAAGGCGGCGAAGGCGTCAAGCCAGCACGCAACCAATCCGATAATCGACCCCTTTGGAGGGCTTCATGCTTCGATACGCTGTCATCTTTTTCATCATCGCGATCATCGCGGCGTTTTTTGGCTTCGGCGGAATCGCGAGTGGCGCGACCGAAATCGCGAAGATCCTGTTCTTCATCTTTATTGTGATATTCCTGGCGACATTGTTGCTGGGCGTATTCCGGCGATGAAACAGCGGTGTCCATATCCAAAGGACGCCACTGAAGTAATGCAAAAAAGCGCGAGCATGCTCGCGCTTTTTTGTTTTACGTCACTCCGCAAGCAGGCGGAGCAAGCAGTTCAGTTCACCCTTCATGTACCGCAAAATCAACGCTTTGATGAAGCAAAGGTTCAAGGAGCGCGCCTGAGTGCTCGATCGGAATGTACACGGCGCCGCCGGTTTTCAACGTACTTTTTGCCGCCACTCGCCTTCCACGAGACCCGCAACGCAAGACTCCGGCGCAACGGTCGCATGGTCCGTTTGGCCGGCAGGTTTCGCCCGGAGTTTATTGTCGGGAAACAAGTCATGTTCCCCGGGAGTCAGGACATCGGTAGTCGAGAGTTTGAACGCGGCGCGCGAGCCATTTGTATTGATGTCCTCAATACTTATTGCATGCGCAACGTTTTCGACAGTGAAAGCCGCATGATTCGACGGCGAGCGCGGCGAACCTTCTGCATTTGATGCAATCGCATACAGGTCGTGCGAACCGTTGGCCAGGCCCGCGTCCGCGGTGATCCACCATTTACCGGCGCGTCCACCCCGGCGGAGCCGATAACCTGCTGGCCGTCGAACAGCGTGACCATGTCGCCTGGCTTACCGGTTCCCGTCGTGCTGGGATTAGACTCAGAAGTCGTGCTGCCCGGAACAATCGCTAAACCGTTGCGTCCCAGGATGTCCGTAATAAACGGTGAGATCACTGCCGGCAAGTCGATGGTGGTGTCTAGCCATCGACGCCGTCATACACGTTCACCGCGGTTCCGGCATCAGCCGTTCCCGTGATGACCGGCAACGCTTCGCCTGTCGTGCCGCTGGCGCTTGAGATCCAATGGATGTGATGACTGCTTTAGATGGATAGCTGGATAAATTCGCCATATCGGCCCTCTTTTTGAAGGAATCAACATACGCGGCTCCGCCTGGAATCCAGCGGTCGAGCAGTGATGCGAATTGACGGCGGCTGCGTGCCGCCGGTTCAGTTCGCGAGCGCGAGTCTGTGCTTATGATCTAAGGCTATCCGCACGATTGTTCCTAATTAGCAAACAAACCGGAGGATTCAATGTGCGAGCGCAACCTTTCCTAGCGCCGCTTCCATTTATCGATAAACCCCCACAACGCGTCATCGGTGGAATACGGCACGTTGAAGCGAAACCAGCTGCTCGCAGCATCGTTGGGACGGAAATACGAACCGGGTGCAAGCCAGATGCCGTCTTCCAGCGCCTGCGTCGCGAGTTCGCTCGCTTGCTCGGGCTCAACCGGTAAGCGCGCCCACACGAACAATCCCGCACGCGGCCGATGAAACAACTCGACGCCGAGCGCGTCCATCCGGTCTTCGACCTGCACGTGCGCGTCCTTCAGTTTTTCGGTCACCGATTCCACGTGCCGCGCGTAACGCCCTTCGGTCAGCACTTTTTCGACAATCCGTTCCGTCGCCGCCGATGACGTCAGCCCCACCGCCATCTTCGTACGCGCCAGTTCACGCAGCACGTCGCGTTCGGCGACCACATAACCGCAGCGCAATCCCGGCGTGATCGTCTTCGAAAATCCGCCGACGTACAGCACGCGGTTCAAGCCCTCCATGGCGGCAAGAAGCGGCGCGCCGGGCGGCGCGAGCTCGCGGTTGACGTCGTCTTCCACGACCCACAAGCCATAGCGTTCCGCGATCTGCAGCGAGCGAAACGCCGCCGCCATGCCGAAGGTTGCGCCGGTCGGATTCTGCAGCGTCGTGTTGAGAAAGATCGCCTTGGGACTATGCTCGATCACCAGTTGCTCGAGCACGTCGTTATCAATTCCTGCCGGCGTGCGCGGCACGCCCCGCACGATCAGGCCGCCCAGTTGCAGGATCTGCAGCAGATTGCAGTAACCCGGATCTTCGACGATGACCGTATCGCCGGGACGCAGCAGCGTGCGCACGATCAGGTCGAGCGCCTGCGTTGCCCCGGCCGTCAGCAACACGTTCGCGGCCGGGTCGGCGGGCAAACCGTAGCGGTCCAGTTGCTCGGCAATCCGCTCGCGCAGCGGCGCAAAACCGTATGGGTGCCCGTAGTCGGCCATACGCGCCGCCGGCACGCGACTGATCGAGCGCAGCGCGTGATGCAAACCGCTTTCGTTGACCCATTCGTTGGGCAGCCAGCCGCAGCCGGCTTTGATCGGCACGGAATGGTCGGCGAAGACATCGGACAGGAGCCAGGTCGCGGTAAGACTAGGCGGCTGCCACGCCACGGCGCGCCTGTGGGCCGTCGGCGCTCGTGCCGCCACCCGGTACCCCGAGCCGCGCCGCGCGACCACGAGGCCCATCGACACAAGGCGTCCATACGCCTCCGTTACCGTGAAGGTGCTCAGCCTTTCCGATTGCGCAAGCTGGCGCACCGAAGGCAGCAACGCGCCGGCGCGCAAGGCCTGTTGCTCGATGGCGCCGGAAAACGCCCGCACCAATTGTTCGACGAGCGTGGCTTGCGCGCGGTCGCGGTCCAGTTGAAGTTCGATCATGAAGTGACAGGCAGAGGATGGTGAGAGCAAGTCATCCAGGATAGACGACCAATACAGTTTGCACCATTTTGCCAGCACAGTTCTCGTGGCGACAGGATAACTGTCTATGCCGCAGGTTTTTATCGAGGACTACATTGCGTGTTCTAACAGGAGATTTCCCATGACTTCGCGCCCCGTCATCGACGACCTCTCGTCGTTCTGGATGCCATTCACCGCCAACCGGCAGTTCAAAGCTGCACCGCGCCTGATCGAGGGCGCCAAGGGCATGTACTACCGTGCGTCCGACGGCCGCGAGATTCTGGACGGCTGCGCCGGCTTGTGGTGCGTGAACGCGGGCCACTGCCGCGATGAAATCGTCGCCGCGATCCAGCAGCAGGCCGCCACGCTCGACTTCGCGCCGACCTTCCAGATGGGCCATCCGCTTGCATTCGAAGCGGCCACGAAGGTCGCCGCGATCATGCCGGAAGGCCTCGACCGCATCTTCTTCACAAATTCGGGTTCTGAATCCGTTGATACCGCGCTGAAAATCGCCCTCGCCTATCACCGGGCACGCGGCGAAGGCCAGCGCACGAAGCTGATTGGCCGCGAGCGCGGTTATCACGGCGTGGGTTTCGGCGGCATCTCGGTCGGCGGCATTGGACCGAACCGGAAGACGTTTTCAGGCGGGCTGCTGCCGAACGTCGATCATCTGCCGCACACGCACGCACCTGAACACAACGCGTTTTCGAAGGGCCAGCCGGTCTGGGGCGCACATCTCGCCGAAGAGCTCGAACGCATCGTCGCGCTGCACGATGCATCGACGATCGCGGCCGTGATCGTGGAACCGCTGGCGGGTTCAACAGGCGTGCTCGTGCCGCCGCAGGGGTATCTGCAAAAGCTCCGCGAAATCTGCACGAAGCACGGCATCCTGCTGATTTTCGATGAAGTCATCACGGGCTTCGGCCGGCTCGGCAAAGCGACGGCCGCGGAATATTTCGGCGTGACGCCGGACCTGATGACGCTGGCCAAGGCCATCAACAACGCCGCCATTCCGATGGGCGCAGTGGCTGCGCATCGCAACGTGCACGACACGATCGTCAATGCGGGTGCAGTGAACGGTATCGAGCTGTTCCACGGCTATACGTATTCCGCGCACCCGATGGCAGCCGCAGCCGCAATCGCGACGCTGGACCTGTATGCACGCGATCAACTGTTTGAACGGGCTGCATCGAAGGCGCCGAAGTTCGAAGCCGCTGCGCATGCGTTGCGCGACGCGCCTTATGTGAAGGACGTGCGCAATCTCGGCATGGTGGCGGGCATCGAACTGGAATCGCGCGATGGCGCGCCGGGTGCGCGGGCTTACGAAGCGTTCGTGAAATGCTTCGAGGCAGGCGTTCTGATGCGCTATACAGGCGATATCCTCGCGTTCTCGCCGCCGCTGATCATTGAAGACGACCAGATCGAGCAGATTTTCAGCACGGTTCGCAAGGTCCTCGAAACGGTGAAATAACGCGGGTTTCGATAGCCGAACACTGTAAGCGCCAAGGCCGTTCCGGTTGATCCGGGACGGCCTTTCTTCGTTGCGGCGTTGCACGTGCACTGAGACCAGCACGCTCTGGCGTTCTAGCGTGCGTGCCGAGCCGTACTCGCCTTCGCGGCCGCCTTACGGCGCGTCTGCCAGCCTTTCTTCGCCGCGGCCGATCGATCGGCAGCAGACCGCCGGCTTGCACTGGCATGCGCCTGCCTCGAGAGCGACTTGTGCGAAGCGGCCTTGCTGCCCTCACGTTTGAGCACGCGCGTGGACGTCGCGGATCGTTTCGACTTCGATTCCGTGCTCGCGCTGCGTTGAGTCTTGTGCTGACCCGCCTGCGTATCCTTCGCCGCTTTCTTGCGAGTGGCGGCGGACGCCGCGCCCTTCTTCGGCGCCTTCATACCGACACCCGATCTGCGTGCCTCCGATAACCCGATCGCGATCGCCTGCTTCGCGGACTTCGCGCCGTGCTTGCCTTCACGAACGTGATCGATCTGCTCCTTCACAAACTCGCCAGCCTGCGTGCCGGGCGACTTCCCCGCACGTTTGTCAGCATGGGCGCGTTCGATGGTTTTCTTCTCAGGCATGGTGCTCTCCTTTGAGAGAAGGTTGCTTGGTCCGGCAATGGCATGGCAGCAATGGCCGTGCCAATGTGGCGGGCAAGCGCCACTGTGCGGATTCGTCGCGGATCTGCTTGTAAGCGTGATGTTAGATTGACGACCGATCTACCCAGCCGTTGTCGGTACGCTGGTCCATTCGAATCGTTAAGGAGAGCCAATGTTGAAGAAGACTTGTATCGCAGCAGGAACCGTCCTCGCACTTGCAACAGGCAGCGTGGCATTCGCGCATGACCAGCCGGGCGCGGACTGGATATCGAAAGACGCTGCAATCGCGAAGGTCAAGGCGCAGGGCTATGACGCGGTACGCCTCAAAGCCGACGATGGACGCTGGGAAGGCGAAGCCACCAAACAGGGCTTGTTTTATGACATCCACGTCGATCCGCGCTCCGGCGCGTTGACAAGGCATGAATTGAAGCATTAAGCCTGAATTGCCGCTCACGCGCCGGCCTGAACCGCTCTCTCGTCCACGCCAAGTTGTTCTTTCAACCCGGCCCATCCCTTCGGCGTGACCTGAACGGCGCGCGAGGACTTCGAACGCCGGACCCATCCCATCGCGCAAAGCCGGCTCATCAATTCAACGCCCAGCGGTCCGGCCAGATGATGCCGCCGCTCGGTCCAATCCAGGCATTGCCGCGCGAGTCCGCGCCGGGTCGGTTTCAATGCCGCTACGTCAAGGCCCATCGCGCGGAACCATTCAACGCCCACCGGCGTTACATCGAATTGCTTGTCATCGGTTGCGACGACGAGCGCGCGGTCCTGCAACGCCTGCGTCACCGCTACGCCGAGACTGCCGGCGAGATGGTCGTAACAGCATCGCGCGAACTGCAATTCCCGGGCTTCCCTGCTGCGCGGCATTCGACGCACCACGTCATTCGCCGGGGTCGATGTGATCGATGCAAGGTTTTCAAGCGCCAGCGCAACGTGCGAACCGGCTAACCGATAGTACCGATGCCGCCCCTGTGTTTCCACCGACAACAACCCGCCCGTCAGCAGCTTCGCGAGATGTGAGCTTGCCGTCTGGGCGGTGACGCCCGCCGCATAGGCCAGCTCGCCCGCGGGTCGCGCGCGGCCGTCGGCGAGGGTCATGAGCATGGTGGCGCGCGTGGGATCGGCAATCAGGAAAGCGGCCGACGAGACCGCAGGATGAGAAAACATGAAGGCTCTCCGCTTTGACATCGTCATGATAATCCGCTCACCTGTCCGCATGCTTCGATACGCGTCGAAGCATGCGACATGGCAGTGTCCTTACACTGGATTTCCCGTCTCGTAGAGAAATATCCACGTGCCCGACATCCGAACGCACCAGCGCCGCGTCCTCGCTGCGACCAGCATCAGCTATATCGTCGTGATCCTCGATACATCCATCGTCAATGTTGCATTGGGCAGCATTGCCGATGCGCTCGCGACCAACACGGCGGGCCTGCAATGGGTCGTCAACGCGTACACGCTGACCTTTGCGAGCCTGCTGTTGACGGGCGGCACGCTGGGCGACCGGTTCGGCGCGAAGCACGTTTACTTCGCCGGCCTCGCGGTGTTCACGCTGGCGTCCGCGCTCTGCGGCGTGGCGGCCAATCTTGCCGCGCTGACCGGCGCCCGCGTGCTGCAGGGAATCGGTGCATCGATGCTGGTGCCCTGCTCGCTGATGCTCATCAACCGCGCGTACGCCGAACCGGGCGAGCGCGGCCGCGCGATCGGCCTTTGGGCCGCGTGCGGCGGCGCGGCGATGGCCGGCGGTCCATCGATCGGCGGCATCCTGATCCACGCGTTCGGCTGGCGCAGCATCTTCCTCGCGAATTTGCCGATAGGGTTGATTGGCTTGTGGCTGACATCGCGGGTTGCAAGCACGGAACCTGCCGATGACGCTCGCGTGAAGCGCCATCTCGATCTCGCCGGTCAGGCGACGGCAATCGTGGCACTGGGCGTGTTGATCGCCGTGCTGATCGAAGGGCGCTCGCTCGGCTGGCGCTCGCCGTGGATCGTGGGCGGGATTACGCTGGGCGTGCTTGCCACAGGCAGTTTCTTCAAGATCGAATCAAGGCGATCACAACCGATGCTGCCCCTGTCCTTGTTCAGCAACCGGATTTTTTCCAGTGCTGCGTTTGTCTCGATGGTTTCCGCGATGACTTTCTACGGCCTGATCTTCACGCTGAGCCTGTATTTCCAGCAGGTGCGAGCGTATTCGCCGTTGCTGACGGGCCTCGCTTTCTTGCCGCTGACCGCGCTGGTGATGGCGGGCAGCATGTCGGCGGCGCGCTTCGTCAGGATGGCCGGACCGCGCAGGCCGATCTGCGTTGCACTGGGTATCTATACGATCGGCTTTCTCGCGCTGCTGATGTCCACGGACACTTCGCCTTACTGGCTCATCGCGCTTCCCATGCCGGCAATCGGCTTTTCCGCAGGCCTGATCACGCCGATGGCCACACGTTCGCTGATGGATACCGTCGATAAGAACCGCGCCGGCATCGCGGCGGGTGTGCTGAATTCCGCGCGGCAGACGGGCGCGGCGCTGGGCGTCGCGGTTTTTGGCGCGATGCTTGACGCACCGGACCAGTTTGAGCGCGGCATGCATACGGCAATGTTGTTGGCTGCGGCCATTTCGCTGACGGCGGCGTTGGTCTGGTGGCTGGCATCGAAAGCGATGCCGAGGGTGCGGATCGGTCAGGCGGTTTGACAGGTTGGACGAGCGTGAAAGCATGCGGGTGGACGGAAAAAGCTGACGACGGCAGAATCGAACCGCTGAACATCCATTGCAAACGAACAACCTTGGCCGCCGCGACGGACCCGCACGATACACGCGGCTGTACCTCTCTTCCAACAATGCTCAAATCATCCCGCACCGCAGCACCTATCGACTTCGACGCGCCGTCCGAGCAAGTCGGGCGTCGCCTGATCGGCGCGATCTTCACCGTCGATGGCGTGGGCGGGAGGATCGTCGAAACCGAAGCCTACGATCGTGAAGATCCGGCGTCACATACGTTTCCCGGGCCGACCCCGCGTAACGCCGTCATGTTTGGTCCGTCTGCGCACGTCTATGTGTATCGCTCGTACGGCATTCACTGGTGCCTGAACTTTGTTTGCCGCGAAGAAGGCCACGGCGCGGGCGTGTTGATCCGCGCGATCGAACCGCTCACTGGTCTCGATGCCATGCGCCAACGGCGCGGCCTCGAACCAGCCAGGCTGTTGTGCTCGGGACCAGGACGTGTCGCGCAAGCGCTGGGCATCACGCACGGCAACAACGGCATGTCCCTGCTCGAACCTCCGTTTCACATTGAAGCGCCTGACGAGGAATATCCCCTCGCGACCGGACCGCGCATCGGCATCACCAAGGCCGTGGATGTACCTTGGCGCTTCGGACTTGCAGGATCGAAATTCCTCAGCAAGCCGTTCCCAAAAGTCTGATTAAACACCGAGGCGTTTGCGCCGCCAAAAGCTATCAACGGCCGCTCCCGCGGCACCTTTATTGCTCCACGGAACTCTGTTTGCCAGACACAATCCGACCGCCGGCCCCAACTGTTCGATAAAGGGGAATGCACATGAAACGCTCGCATCTTCCACATCGGTTTATCGAAGTGCTGTTTGCGGTTGTAATTGCCGGATGCAGCGGGGGCGGCGGAGATTCGAACAGCAGTAGCTCTTCTCCCGCGCCCGGTGCCAGCGGGGGCGCTCCCTCGCCCGCGTCCAACGCCAGCGAGGCGACTCCCGCATCCGCAGCATCGGGCGGGGCCTCCAGTCCGGTCACCGCTTCCAGCCCACCCGCAGCATCCGGCGCGGGCGCTGGCTTGCCATCAGGTTCCGCACCCGTCACACCCGTGGTGAACGCCGCTGACGTCGCGACCTATCACAATGACGTCGCGCGAACCGGCCAGCACCTCAACGAAACCGCGCTGACCCCTGCCACGGTGAACTCAGCGACGTTCGGCAAACTCGGTTTATACAGCGTGGATGGTCCGGTCGATGCCGAGCCGCTTTATCTGTCGAACATGACGATTGCCGGCGGCACGCACAACGTGCTGTACGTCGCGACAGAAAATGCGAGCGTCTACGCATTCGATGCCGATACGGGCGCAACATTGTGGAAAACGACGACCCTCGCCAGCGGCGAAACGCCCAGCGACACCCTCAGCTGTTTCCAGATTTCTCCGACAATAGGCGTAACCGCGACGCCAGTTATCGATCGCTCGCGCGGCCCGAATGGCGCAATGTATGTAGTCGGCATGTCGAAGACCGCAGCCGGCGCGTATCACCAGAGAATCCACGCACTCGATGTCACCACCGGTGCTGAATTGTTCGGCGGCCCGACGGAAATCACGGCGTCGTATCCGGGCACCGGCGCGAACAGTTCGAACGGCAACGTGATCTTCGATCCGAAACAATATGCCGAGCGTACGTCGCTATTGTTGCTGAACGGCACGATCTACACGGCGTGGACTTCACATTGCGATGTCCAGCCATACACCGGCTGGGTGATTGCTTATAGCGCGGACACACTGCAGCAGACCAGCGTACTGAATCTCACGCCGAACGGGTCCGGCGGAGCGATCTGGATGAGCGGCGCGGGCATGGCGTCGGATGGAACCTCGATCTATCTGCTCGATGCCAACGGCAGCTTCGACGCCACGGTCAACGCGGCGGGCGTGCAGGTTTCGGGCGACTATGGCAATGCGTTTTTGAAGCTCGGAACGACGACCGGCTTGACCGTGGCCGACTATTTCGAGGCATCGAATACGATCCAGGAATCAGCCGACGACGAAGACCTGGGTTCGGGCGGTGCGCTCGTGCTGCCCGACCTCACCGATGCCGCCGGCACGGTGCATCACCTTGCGCTGGGCGCGGGCAAGGATGCGATCATCTACGTGGTCAACCGCGATTCGATGGGCAAGTACAACCCGGTCGCAGACGCCATTTATCAGGAGTTGGCCGGACAAATCTCCGGGCGGGTGTTCAGCATGCCGGCGTACTTCAACAACACCGTGTACTTTGGCGCGGTCGGCGACACCATCAAGGCTTT
Organism: Caballeronia eucalypticola; assembly: GCF_047608185.1. Taxonomy (NCBI): domain Bacteria; kingdom Pseudomonadati; phylum Pseudomonadota; class Betaproteobacteria; order Burkholderiales; family Burkholderiaceae; genus Caballeronia; species Caballeronia eucalypticola. The sequence goes on along the minus strand of NZ_JBLKRU010000005.1, from coordinate 52,314 downwards.
TTCGATCAGCGGGGCGCGGCTGTCGGCGACGCCGGTCAGCCACTCGCCGACCACTTTCGGCGCGCCCGGCGCGACGCCCAGCGTCTCGGCCAACGGGACATCGAATGGCATTGTGTGGGCAGCGGAAAACGGCACCGTCGGGGTACTGCATGCGTATGACGCGACCAATCTGGCGAACGAGTTGTACAACAGCAATCAGGCGGGTGCGCGCGACCAGTTCGGTGCCGGAAACAAGTTCATCACGCCGATGATCGCGAACGGGAAAGTGTATGTGGGAACGACGAACGGCGTGGCGGTGTTCGGGCTGCTAGGCAATCATTGAATCTCGTCAGGGTTGCGAAGTACTTTCAACGCTGCATTAATTTCGCTAACGCCGTGAGTTGCAAACCATCCGGGTCGGCGAGGTCGTAAAGAATGGAGAAGTGATCTGCTGCAGGCAACGGCACGTAGGTCACGCTCTCGCCTGCATCGGCACACGCGTGGGCATAGTCATGCGAATGGCGGATGAGTTCGGGCCGCTCTGCGTCGCCGACGGAGATAACCATTGGCGCACCGTGGCCGATATGCCGCATTGGGCTGAAGCGCGCGATTTCCTCCGCCGATAACCCGAGTTTATCGTTCAGCCGGCCTGCACTGATAGGTTCGAGATCGAAGAGACCACTCACGGGCAGCGCGTATCTGACCGCCGGATGATGACGATGCATTGCTGTCAAATGCCCGCCCGCGGAATGGCCGCCGAGTACGAGCGTTGTATGACCTTGCTCGACGAGGAAGTCGAGCAGCCGTCCGATCTCGCTCACGATTTGCGTTATCGAAGCGGTCGGTGCCAGCGTGTATTCGGCCACAACCACGTTCATGCCGCGGGCAAGCGGTCCTTGAGCGACGAACGCGCAGAGTTCCTTGTCGCAGCTTTGCCAGTAACCGCCGTGGACAAAGACGAAAGTGGGCGCGGGGGATTGTTTGTCACTCGATGCCGGGAAGAAGTCGAAGCGCTCGCGGGGCGCGGTTCCGTACCTGACGTCGAGATCGCCGGAATGCGATGCGTAGAACGCCGCGCTGCGGGTCGTAAAGTCGGCCGGGGGATCGCCATTGCTGTAGGCGGCGTCGAGGGTCGCGCGGTCCATGTTGCGCCACGAGAGGTTCATGCATTGATCTCCTTGAAAGTTTGAGCTTACACGGTCTGTTTTTCCAGGAGCAGTGTAAGGAAATTTCAAACGGTCTGCATCGGGAGACGGCGACCGCATTGACAGCGATCCAAACCGCGGACGAAGCCCACTTTGCAAATCAACGGGCGATGGGCCGAAGCTCTCCGCAACTGGGCCCTACCCACACGGCGTAACGCCTGAAGCAAAATTATTTTGAGATGATCGTTGAATAATCAGTAAAGCTAATTTAACGATCGATCGAAAGCGACCTTGTATATGGGATGCTCATTCGCAAGTTGACCGGACTCGCAGCCACCCATAGAGTCAATCGATAGCAACGCATTAAGCGATCACAAACAGATTGCAAACATCAACGCTGCGAGAAAGACCGCAGCGCTGAAACAGCGTCGAGAAAACCAGAGGGAGACAAAATGCAGGTCCAATCATCGGCCGTCGATGGCGAACGAGTTATTAGACGCGCCACCTTAAAACTCATGCCGTTGCTTGGCTTGCTCTATTTGATCGCTTATCTCGATCGGCAAAACATAGGTTTCGCGAAACTGCAGATGGTGGCCGATCTCGGTGTGAGCGAAGCAGCCTATGGATTGGGCGCATCACTGTTCTTCATCGGCTACCTGCTGTTCGAGATACCGAGCAACATCATGCTCGACAGAGTTGGCGCACGCCGATGGTTCGCGAGGATCATGCTGTCATGGGGCGCGGTTACGGTCGCACTTGGCTTCACGCACAACACCGCCATGCTTTACATCCTGCGCTTTCTGCTCGGCGCCTGTGAGGCAGGGTTTTATCCCGGCGTGCTTTACTACTTGACGCTTTGGTTTCCCGTGCGCCGCCGCGCGAGGCTGATCGGCTATTTCATGATCGGCAGCGCGCTCGCCAATGCAGTGGCCGCACCAATCGGCGGCATTCTGCTGGACTTCAACGGTCTGCTCGGCTTGCGCGGCTGGCAATGGGTGTTTATCGTCTCGGGCATGATGGCGGTGCTCATGAGTCCGGTGGTCTGGAAAGTGTTGCCCGAGTCGCCGCAAACCGCACGCTTTCTCACCGAGCCCGAGAAGAGCTGGCTGCTCAAGACCTTGCAAGCCGAAGCGGCGCGCATTGCGCCGACCGGCCACACCAATCCGTTTGCAGTGCTGCTGGACCGGCGCGTGTTGCTAATGTCGTTTTATTTTCTGTTCTTCCCATTGTCGGCCTATGGTCTGAGCTACTGGCTGCCGACGGTCGTCAAGGGATTCGGCGTCAGTTATACCGTCAATGGTTTATTAAATGTCATTCCCTGGTTGATGGTCGGATTTGCACTGTGGTGGGTGCCGCGTCATTCCGTCGCGAGGAACGAGCAGACATGGCACATTGTCGTGCCGGCATTGCTGGGTTCGTTTTTCCTGCTACTGAGCGTCTTCGTTCCCGGCAATACGCTGCAGTTTATTTGCCTGTGCTTCGCGGCCGCCGGCATATTCGCCGGGCAACCGGTGCTGTGGTCGTTGCCGGGCCGTTTCCTGACGGGCGTCAACGCCGCAGCGGGCCTCGCAGCGATCAATTCAATCGGCAACCTGGGCGGATTCATTGCGCAGAACGTAGTGCCAATGATCAAGGATCGCACCGGCAGCGTCATCGCTCCGATGCTGTTCCTGTCTGCTTGTCTCGCGTTCGGCGCGATGATGACTTTTGTGATGCAGGCGGTTATCCGCAAATCAGAACAGCGCGCGACCGACGTTCAAGCCGGTCCTTCAAATGCGGCAGGCTTGAAGGATTGAACGCACCAAATGAGGTTTTCCGGTGTGCTAGCAGTTGAACAAGACCGACCGAAACACGACATCACATTCAATTACTTAGTTTATCTAACTTATAAAAAGATGGATTAATTAAAAGCGGTGAAACTTCGGAATTAACAACCATTTTTTCGAGAGTATTCGCATGAAAGGACTTATAACCGCTGGCGTCTGTCTCGCTTCCTATAGTTGCGTTGGCCATGCACAGAGCACCGTTTCACTGTATGGCGTTACCGATGTCGGATTTGTGTACAACAACAATGCGCATGGCGCGAAACAGTATTCGATGGTCGCTGGCTCGCTTAAAGGCAATCGCTGGGGCTTACTCGGCAAGGAGGATCTGGGCGGTGGCTACAAAGCAGTGTTCCTGCTTGAAAATGGCTTTTCGGCGGCGAACGGCGCTCTCGCACAAGGTGGCGCCGAGTTCGGCAGGCAGGCTTACGCCGGTTTGAGTGGTCCGGCCGGTACGATCACTCTCGGGCGGCAGTATGATTCGATCGTCGATTACGTCGGTGTGATGAAGGCGGGCGGCGATACTGTGGGCGGTTACGCTAGTCACCCCGGAGACCTGGACAACACGGGAAATAGCTATCGGGTCAACAACGCGATCAAATTCACGAGCCCTGACTATCGAGGCATCACATTTGGCGGTGTTTTCAGTCCTGGTGGCATTGCAGGAGATTCACAGCGGAACCGGATTTATTCCTTGGGAGTGGGCTATAAACAGGGGCCGCTCTCAGTTGGTGCCGCTTACCTCGTCGCACGCAATCCGAATTTTTCTTACTACGGCAACAACCCGGCGTCGAGCGTCACGGGCTCGAACATGGCGTTGACCCCGATCTATTCAGGCTACGCGTCGGCTCAGACGCAACAAACCGCCGGCGCCGCCGCGGCGTACACGTTCGGCAATGCGACGGCCGGACTCGTCTATACCAACGCTCAATTCAGCGGCCTGGGATCAAACCCTGCCCTCAACCCCCGAGCTTTGAGCGGTGAAGCCGTGTTCAATACGCTGGAAGCCAATCTCAGGATTTTGCCGACACCGGCCATCATGGTCGGCGCATCGTATGCTTACACGCGCGGTTCGCAGGTAACGAGCGGTGCCGCGGGCGGCGTCACTTACCAACAGCTCAATGTCGGGGCCGAATACTTCCTCTCGAAACGGACGGGCGTTTACGCCGTCGTGTTTGGACAGCACGCAAAAGGGCGGGATTCGACCGGCGGCAACGCGGTCGCTGCCGTCTTCGGGCTCACACCGTCATCGTCGAATACTCAGGTCGCGGCGACGGTTGGCTTGCGCCACAAGTTCTGAGTCAAGCGAGCGCAAGCTGGCTCACTGGCCGCAGATGCCCAGACGGCTCAACGTAATTGCTGAGGCCAGTCATTGCACGGGCAGACGGTCGAGTTGCGCCCATTCGAACTTGGCCGACGGCTGCCAGCCAGGTCGCTAGTGTCTCGTTACATTTCGAATGCCGAGTTTGGGCAGCCTGCGACAGACCACGCAAGTCAGCACCGAGCCTGATTATATGTGCGCCCTTCACGTTCTATCCCACGGCGCCACGCCTCCCAGGACTTCAACCAGGTAATCGATCATCACCCTCACGCGTGAGCTCAAGTGCCTTCGGCTCGGGTACATCGCGAGTACATCGGTATCCGCCATGTGGAAAGCTGGCATCAGCGCGACCAGACGGCCTGCTCGCAGGTCATCGCCAAGGGCCAAGCTGAACAGAACGGAGAATCATCGTGAATCGACTGACAGGAAAGGTAGCTATTGTCACGGGCGCAAGCGCCGGAATCGGCCGCGCCACGGCCAAATTGTTTGCGGCGGAAGGGGCAAAAGTAGTGGTTGCCGCCCGTCGCGCGGCCGAGCTGGAAACGCTCGTGGCAGAGATCAACGCGGACGGCGGTGAAGCCGTTTATCTCGCGGGCGACGTGCAATCGGAAGACTACGCGAAGGCAGTCGTGGCGCTGGCGATCGAGAAATTCGGCCGGCTCGACGTCGCTTTGAACAACGCCGGCACGCCAGGCGAAATGGGGCCGAGCACCTCCGTTTCGGTGGAGGGGTTCAACAACGCACTCGCCACTAATCTGACGAGCGCATTCATCGGCGCGAAACACCAGATCCCGGCCATGCTCGAACACGGCGGCGGGTCGATCATCTTTACATCGACGTTCGTGGGTTATTCATTTGCGTTCCCCGGCACGGCTTCGTATGCGGCCGGCAAGGCCGGCCTCATTGGACTCACGCAAGCGCTGGCGGCCGAGTATGGCGCGCAAGGTATCCGCGTGAACGCCGTGCTGCCCGGCGCCGTCGACACCCCGATGTATCGGGACATGAACGATACCGCCGAATCGCAAGCGTTCATCACCAACCTGCACGCATTAAAGCGCGTTGCAACGCCGGAAGAACTGGCCCGCTCGGTCCTTTACCTGGCCTCCGATGACTCGTCGTTTGTCACCGGCACCGCATCGCTCGTGGACGGCGGCGCGTCCATCACGCGCACGTAAAGCAGCGTTATGCCGAAGGGACCGCGCGGATTGCATTGCCACAGGTCTCTTCGATCCGCCGCTGCCCGTGCATCGGGCAGCCATCCCGGATGGAACGGCTCTTGCGCCCCTCTCCATGTCACTCACTCAAGGAGAACGACATGACGGACAAGCAGACAGACACCAACTACGCAGGGCGGTCGCAGGAAGAACGGCGGGCGCAACGCAAGGGCGAGAAGCAGCGCGCGCAGGAACAACCCGGCGGTCATCTGGCGCAGGAAGGCACGGAACCGGACAAGCATCACAGCTCGGGACAACTATCCGAGGAAGGAAAAAAGGTCTGGCAAACCGGTTCGGGAATCGATGGCGGCGGCAAGAGCCGATAAACCTGACATCGCGCAGGGGTCTTCCATTCGGTAAAACGTGGAACAATGAGGGCTTAATGACTTTGCTACAGGCATCTGGAGCCCTCGATGAGCGCCACGCGCAACTCCCCCAACGCGTCTTCGGACATCCACGATCAAACTGGTCACGCCGATCGTCCGAGCCGCGAAGAAGCTGAAGCCGCCGTCCGGGTTCTGATCCGCTGGGCTGGAGACGACCCCGCGCGCGAGGGACTGATCGATACCCCATCGCGCGTCATTCGCTCTTACGAAGAGTTCTTCGCGGGTTATGCGCAAGATCCTCGCGAGATCCTGGCCCGCACTTTTTCCGAAGTGCAGGGCTACGACGAGATGATCGTGCTCAAGGACATCCGCTTCGAAAGTTACTGCGAACATCACATGGTGCCGATCATTGGCCGCGCGCACGTGGCATATCTGCCGCGTGAGCGAGTGGTGGGTATATCGAAGCTGGCGCGCCTGGTCGATGCGTTCGCCAAGCGCCTGCAGATCCAGGAAAAGATGACGGCGCAGATCGCCGATACGCTGGAAGAAGTCCTGCAACCGCTAGGCGTTGGCGTGATCCTGGAAGCGAATCATCAATGCATGTCCACGCGCGGCGTGCATAAGGCCGGTGCGTCGATGGTGACATCGCGGATGCTGGGCACCTTCCGCGACGACCCTTCCACACGCCGCGAATTCTTGTCCATCGTCGGACATTCGAGCGCGTTCAGCGTGTCGAACAGCTAAAAAAGACGCTAGGGTTTAAGCGCCGCGGCCATCGTCCGGCGCGTCGCCTGCGCCGCCTTCGCGGACCTTGCCTTGCGAGACGTTGCTGCCCGGCGGCACGCTATGCGTGAGCCAGACGTTGCCGCCGATCACCGAACCGCGTCCAATGGTCACGCGCCCGAGAATGGTCGCGCCGGCATAGATCACCACCTCGTCTTCCACCACCGGATGGCGCGCGTTGCCCTTCACGAGCACGCCGTCGTTGCCCGCCGGAAAGCTCTTTGCACCCAGCGTCACCGCCTGATAGACCCTGACATGCTGGCCGATCACCGCGGTCTCGCCGATCACCACGCCCGTCCCGTGATCGATGAAAAAACTGGGGCCGATTGTCGCGCCCGGGTGAATGTCGATACCCGTAGCCGAGTGCGCGATCTCGTTGATGAAGCGCGCGAGCAAGGGCACGCCGAGCTTATGCAGCGCATGGGCCAGGCGATGATGCGTCATGGCCCAGATGCCGGGATAGCAAAGCAGGATCTCCGTGATGTGCTGCGCAGCAGGGTCGCCCGCGAATGCGGCCTGGATGTCGCTGACCAGCAGCGCGCGGATGGCCGGCAACTGCGTGCCGAATTCGCGCGCGAGACCGAACGCGTGCATGCCGAGATCGGCATCGCTCAGGTCGTGGTTCTCAGGCAAGAAACGCAAGGCGCGGCGAATCTGTTCGGAGAGCAGGCGCAAGGTGCTTTCGAGCGTGTGGCCGACGTAATAATCCACGCTTTCGGCGGTCAGGTCCGCGTCGCCGTAATGGGTGGGAAACAGCGCGGAACGCAATCCATTGACGATCTTCACAATCGCTTCACGCGATGGCAATTCACGGATTCCAAGCGGATGGCGAGTGCGGTGCAACTGTTCGCGCGACGCGCGCAAGTCAGCCACGATCTTGTCGAGGCCCCATTCGTGGGAGGGGAATTGATCTTCTACGGAAGCAGTCTTGGGCATGTCGGGAGCTTGGGCGGATGACGCCGCGTCGAACGGCACAATCTAAACGATGCCCCGAGATTAACCGTTTTTCTGCAAGACTGCCGCTTGTACGCAAAACCCGTTTCAGGTGCACGCTAGGACTTAGGCTCGACCTTCACGTGACTGGCATCGATCCATCGAACCGCCCAGTCGCGGGCATGCGCAATGGCTTCGTCGGCGTTGCCAAAGCGCAGGTCGGCAGGGAAAAAACGATTGGCGACCAGTTCACCGTCGCTCGATCGCGAGATGACCACATACGGCTGGAAGCAGCCGTCGCCCTGACGCGCCGGTGCACAATTGAGTAAATAGCCGCGATGTGAAAATGCCGCGTCAAATTGCATGAGTCACCCTGATTTTAAGTGCCCCGCTGGATTCGCGATGGTCGTCTCCCGCTCGCTTTAAACGCGCGAATCCGGCAAGCGGCACGAGGCCGTCCGGTGGCGCATGCAGGCTTGGCGAACAACAAATCATACTCTTGCGAAAACCCTCGTTGGGTTGAAAAAAATCAATTTGGCTTAGAACATTTACTGATGTTTTATCCCGTGGTTTATTTCTATATGTGAGTTAGCCCCGGCCCCGACCCGGCCTTGTACGGCGGAAACCCCGGAATGTTTCTTGCGTGGTGTTTCTTTGTTGACCAGAACCCTAGCGGAGCGAATCATGAACGACCCACAGAATAGTGAATCGCAGGACAAGCAAGCGCAGCGCGCGGCTGACAGCCCGTTGAAGAAGCCGGAAACCGAAACCGCAAAAGCCAAGCCGGCTGACGTGGCGGCGGCAGCGGAGGGACGCAAGAACGGGCTCGAAGCGGGGCATGGACAGACGGGTGGCGCCGTGCCTGATTCATCGCTGGAGAATGCGGGGCCGCTCGGCGACACCAACGTCACGCATCAGGCAATGGATGTTCTGAATGACGACACGCTGGACGATACCGTCGACGCTGACGGAAAAAATCGCGACGCTTCGCGCGACGTGAGCATGATCGAAAACAACCCCAATGCGTTTGTCGGCGTGGATGCAACGCTGGTGAATTCGCACTATGAACAAGGCGATGGCCTGGGCGGTTTCGATAGCCGTCCCGCTCGCAATGGGCTGGCGCTCGCGCTGGAGGAAGGCTTCAGCGTCGTCGATAAAGGCATGATTGCGCCGGACGTGGAAGAGGTGGAACGCCAGTACGAATTCGTCGAACGCGATCCCCACGGTTACAACTTGCGCGGACGCAGGCATTTCGCCATCAATCATGTCAGGCCATCGCGGCTGATTGAAATTCAGCGGCGCGAGAAATAAGCCGGCGTTAGCTGCCCAAGAAGAAAGAAGGACCGAAAGCCTTGGCGGTTTTCGGTCCTTCTTTCAGTTCATCTCCGGTTCATTTCTTTTCCTTCTTGCCCTTCTCATCGTCGGATTCAATCCGGGTCACGCCGCCTGTCGAGGGCGGATCGCTGGCGGGAAAAGTATCTTCCACGGCACGATCGACGTCTTCTTCCTCTCGATGCGAATGCGGATGCTGTTCCTTCGGTTTCGTCGTGGTCATGCCTGACTCCTGGTCGGTGGTGCGTGTAAAGACTGCTAACGAGATGCGGCATCGTTGCAATCGCGTGGTGTCGTGCGGCCGCTTTTCTGCCTTGTTTTCGACTGAAACCTCAAGAGGAAATTTGAGCATTCCTCAGGCAAATCACCGCTGCACGTGCCGCCACGCGGGCTCTGCACATAAGCCTAAGTAGTTGAAAGCAAGCGATGTTCCCAACTTTTGGCTGATCTGGCACGACCCGTGCATTAAGACTCCCGCGAATCAGACGAATGCAGCACGATGCATCGGAAAACCAAGCGGCGGGGGCCAGCATGAACACAACCAATATTTACTCGAACGACGCGTTACAGCCGTTGGAGCAGACACCGCATACGCATGGCGTGCGCGCCCAGTGGCGTGGGCAAGCGCTCTCCACCGCGCTGGTGTGCCTCGGACTCGCATACGCCCTCTCATGGGCCGAAATGGGGCTGGCGCTGATGACGGGTCCGGGCGAGCCCATTGCCGCGCTGATTGCATCGCGAGCGTTGATTGGCGGCTTGTACTTATGCGTGGCGTTCCGGTTGCAATGGGCACGCTGGATTACCGTGGTGCTCGGCTTTGCGTCGGTCGTGCTGGTCGGTCCCATGCTGGCCGCCGAATGGCACGTCATCCCGGTCGCCGCGCTCGTGACCGGCATCGTGCTGGTGTTCAAGCTGGCGGCCTCGATCTTCCTGCTCTCGCCGAACGCGTCGCACGGGACCCATTGAAGTTCAAGTTCATCTAAGAGAACCGGCGCGGGCCGCTTGTCCAGGCGGCCTGTAAAACGCACAATAAGAGCCCGATTCTTCTTCGATGAGCCTCCCATGAAAATTGCTGTCATTGGTGCAACCGGCACAGTCGGCCGCGCCGTCTTCTCCGAATTCCAGCCACGTCACGAAGTCGTCGAAATTGGCGCCACGCGCGGTGCGCACCGCGTCGACCTGATGAAGATCGACAGCATTCATGCGTTGTTCAAATCGATCGGTCAGGTCGATGCCATTGTGGCTACTGCCGGACATGTTCACTTCGGCGAACTCACGCAGATGACCCCCGAGCAATTCCGCATTGGCCTCGACGACAAACTCATGGGCCAGGTCAACCTCGTGCTAGTCGCTCAACAATATTTGAACGACGGCGGCTCGTTCACGCTGACCAGCGGAATCGTGGGCGATGAACCGATCAAATATGGCGCAAGTGCAGCTGCGGTCAACGGGGCTATCGAAGGGTTCGTGCGAGGCGCCGCGATTGAACTGCCGCGCGGTCTGCGCATCAACGTGGTCAACGCGACCATGCTGGAAGAAGCGCGTGAATCGTTCGGCCCGTATTTTCGCGGCTTCGAAGCGGCGTCCGGTGCGCGTGTCGCGCTGGCGTACAGCCGCAGCGTGGAGGGCCTTGAAACCGGCCGCATTTACAAGGTGCGTTGAATGGTTAGCGAATGGTCGAGGGACGATTATCGGGTCACCACGGACGTCGATACGTTCGACTTCGACGTCGTCCATAGGTACTTGAGCGAGGTGGCTTACTGGTCGCCCGGCATCTCGCGCGAGAAGGTCGAGCGCGCTGCCGCGCATTCGCTCGCGTTCGGCCTGTTTCACGGCGATGCACAAATTGGTTATGCCCGCGCAATCACGGACACCGTGAGCTTCGCGTATCTCGCCGATGTATTCGTGCTACCAGGCCGTCAACGCGACGGCCTGGGCACATGGCTGGTGGAATGCGTGCTGGCGCATCCGGATTTGCAGGGCTTGCGCAAGGTGATGCTGACAACTTCAAGCGCTCACACGCTGTACGCCCGCTTCGGTTTTGCCGTGCCCGCCGAACCGGAAAAGCTGATGGAAAAACGCGCGCCGGCGTGATATCGCGATCATGTTTCAGCCGCCGATCACGCCTTGCGTATTGACGTAAAGCGAGTACAGGCCGTGACTCGCCGCCATGAACAAGCGGTTGCGATAACGGCCGCCAAAACACACGTTGGCGCAGCGTTCGGGCAACGCGATATGTCCAATCGCCTCACCTTGCGGCGTGAAGATCCTGACGCCGTCCAGTTCGTCGCTGCCCATACCCCAGCCGCACCACAGGTTGCCGTGGACATCGACGCGAAAACCGTCGGGCGTGCCCTGCCCGGCATCGATCACTTCGCGCTGGTTCGTCAGCTTGAGGCCATCGCTGGACATATCGAAGGCGAGGATCTTGCGCGGCGACGCACGCGAATCGACGATATAAATCACCGACTCATCCGGCGAAAATGCGAGTCCGTTCGGGCCAATCAGCGTGTCCACCATCATGGTGATCTCGCCGCTCTTGCCATCGACGCGATACACCGCCGGCGTCAACTCCGGCTCCTTGCGCTCGCCTTCATAAAAGCCGTCAATGCCGAAGGTCGGGTCGCTGAACCAGATCGAGCCATCGGATTTCACGATCACGTCGTTCGGTGAATTGAGCGGCTTGCCGTTGTATTGATCGGCAAGCACGGTGACCGAACCGTCGTACTCTGTGCGTGTTACGCGGCGCGTAAGATGCTCGCACGTGACCAGCCGTCCTTCGCGGTCGCGCGTGTTGCCGTTGGCATTGTTCGAGGGCTTGCGGAACGTGCGGACCTCGCCCGTTTCTTCGTCCCAGCGCAGCATGCGATTGTTCGGAATGTCGCTCCACACCAGCGTGCGGCTGTCGCCAAACCAGACCGGCCCCTCTGACCAGCGAGCCCCCTGATACAAACATTCGACCGACGCCATGCCGACACGCAGCGCGTTGAAGCGCGGATCGAGTACTCGGACGGCGGGATCGGGATAACGGCGCTCCATCTGTTTTCATCTCCGGGTTGATTGATTCGTTTGAGTCGCTTGCTTCGTGTATTTAGTTGGGGCCGAGTTCGCCATCGCGCAGGCGCCACAGGCTTAACGGGTTGTCGTCCTGAAGCGAAAGCGGCAGCAAAGCCTGCGGCAAGTCCTGGTAACACACCGGCCGCAGGAAACGTTCGATCGCCATCGCGCCAACCGAGGTCGCGCGGCTATCAGACGTAGCGGGATACGGCCCACCATGCACCATGGCATACGATACTTCAACGCCGGTCGGAAAGCCGTTCGCCAGAATCCGGCCGGCCTTGCGTTCGAGGATCGGCAGGAGACGGCGCGCGAGCGGCACGTCGTCGTTTTCCATCTGCAGCGTCGCCGTCAACTGGCCTTCAATACGGCGCGCCAAATCCAGCATCTCGTCCTCGTTGCGGCAAATCACGATCAACGACGTGGGTCCGAATATCTCATCCTCGAGTTGCGGCGTGGAGATGAATTTCTCGGCGCTCACGGTATAAAGCGCCGGCAACGCCGGACAGGATGCATCGGATTCAGCGCCGGTTGCAACGCGCTCCACACCGGACTTATCGCGCCGCGCAATGCCTTCCTCATACGCGGCCGCGATGCCTGCGGTCAGCATCGTCTGAGCGCCCTTCTTTTCAAACGCACTCACCGAATAATCGATAAACGCCTGCAAATGCGGTCCTTCCAGCGCCAGCACCAGACCCGGGTTCGTGCAGAACTGGCCGACGCCGAGCGTGACTGAATCGACAAAACCCGTCGCCAGCGATTCAGCACGCGCGGCCAGCGCGCCCGGCAACACGAAGAACGGGTTGATGCTGCTCATCTCGGCAAACACGGGAATGGGCTCGCGCCTCTTCGATGCAATCTCGATCAGCGCCAAACCACCTCGCCGCGAGCCCGTAAACCCGACCGACTTGATAGCCGGATGCGCGACCAGCGCTTCGCCTATCGCGTTACCCGCCCCGACCACCAGCGAGAACACGCCTTCGGGCAAACCGGAATCCGCCACCGCTTTCTGGATCGCGCGCCCGACCAGTTCCGAGGTGCCCAGATGCGCCGGGTGCGACTTCACGACCACCGGACAACCCGCGGCGAGCGCGGCGGCGGTATCGCCGCCTGCTACCGAAAACGCCAGCGGAAAATTACTGGCGCCGAACACGGCAACCGGACCAAGCGGAATCTTCTGCAAACGCAAGTCGGGACGCGGCAACGGCTTGCGTTCTGGTTGCGCCGAATCAAGCGTGGCAGCTAGCCAGCGGCCTTCACGCACGAGCGACGCAAACAGTTTGAGTTGCCCGATCGTGCGAGCACGTTCGCCTTCCAGACGTGCTTTGGGCAACGCGGATTCGGCTTGCGCGCGTTCGATCAGCGTGTCCCCGAGCTCGACGATGTTGTCCGCAATCGCTTCCAGGAATTGCGCACGCGTTTCGAGCGGCGCGAGCCGGTAGGTATCGAATGCCTGCTCGGCAAGCTCGGCCGCGCGCGCGACTTCCTTTGCTCCACCGCCGCCGAACGCCGGCTGCAAGTCGACGCCGCGCGCCGGATCGAAGGCATGCAGCGTGGCGTCTTTTCCGCGCACCGCCGTGGCACCGATCAGCATTTCTCCGGTGATCTGCATGTGAACTCTCCTGAAAGCAGCGCCGATCGCGGACCGCGATGGTCGCCGTGAGTGATAAAAAAATTCGCTGACATGATGCGCAAGCAAGCTTGCTTGTTGGCGTGGACTGCCACGCCGCGAGGAAAGTTTCAGGGCACGGTCATGATGCGTGACCTGATGGACCTGAGTGACGATAGGGCGTGAGCCAGCTCAAACCGTCGGACGTGCCTGCGCGCGGCCGATATTCGCAGCCGATCCACCCGCCATAGCCGAGTGAATCGATGAGATCGAAAAGGTACGGATAGTTGACTTCGCCCGTATCCGGCTCATTACGGTAGGGAACGCCCGCAACCTGAATATGGCCGATGCCCGCGTTGGGCCGTTTCATGTCGCGGCGAAGCTTGACCGCCAGGTCGCCTTCCACGATCTGGCAGTGATAACAGTCAAACTGGACTTGCAGGTTCGGCAAGCCAATCTCTTCGCAAATTGCTTGCGCTTGATCCTGCCGGTTCAGGAAATAGCCGGGCATGTCACGCGTATTGATCGGCTCGATCACAATGGTCACGCGCGCCGTTTGCGCCATGCTGGCAGCGAGTGTCAGGTTCCTGATATAGACGTCGCGATGCTGCTCGCGCAACTGCTGCGTTGGCTGTGTCGATTCAAGCAACCCGGCCATTACATGAAGCCGGTCGTTGCCGAGCGCAGCGGCATAGTCGAGAGCAATCTCCATGCTGCGCTTGAACTCTTCCTCACGTCCCGGCAGCGAGGCAATGCCGCGTTCACCGCCGGTCCAGTCGCCCGGGGGCGCGTTGAACAGCACCTGCTTGAGGCCATTGTCCGTGAGCTGAGCCTTGATCTCCGATGGCGGGAAATCATAGGGAAACAGGAATTCCACCGCCTTGAAACCATCACGTGCCGCCGCGCCAAAACGATCGAGAAACGCGTGCTCGTTGTACATCATGGAGAGGTTGGCGGCGAAACGCGGCATGATGAACCTCCTGCGGATAGGGGTAACGCCCAAGCGGCGTGCAAGACGAACTGCGCAACTCCCGCGCCCGGTTTGCGCATCGTCCGTCCTTACCCTTCGCTGCGCCCTCGCCGCGATGATATTCCCGGACCCCGTGCCCGGAATGATCGGTAAAAACCCTCGTTACGGCGCAACCGGATGGTCGATCAGCGCGAAAGCATCGCGGATTTCCGATGTACTTTTCGGGCGCACGACCCGCGCGACCTCGGTCCCGTTGTCGAGGAAAATCAGCGTTGGCCAGAGTTTGACCCTGAACGAGCGTCCAAGTGGGCGGCCGCTGCCATCCTCGATCTTCAAATGCCGGACGCTGTCGTGTTCCTGGAAAGCCTCCGCGATTAGCGGCTGTGCCGCGCGGCAATAGCCGCACCAGGACGTGCCGAATTCAATGACCGTCGGCCCGTCGAGCGCGTCGACGTCAGCGCGCGGCGGCGCGGAAAGTGCAAATTCAGTGGTCATCGCCATCAGGTCTTTCTCCTCGGAACGCAAGTCCAGCCATTCTATTCAGCAACGACGCGGCGCGCTCGACGCAGCCTTTTGCCTCAACGTCGATACAAGCCTAGAACTGCCCGAAGCCAGTCAGCCCGATCAGGCTGCCCGCCGCCAGCAGCCACAGCGGATGCAGCTTTGTCTTGAACGACAGCAGTGCAATGAGCGCCGTGATGGCCGTGAGTATCAAGCGGGTGTCCGACGCTTCGGCAATCAGCGACGCGCTCGCCGCGACCAGGCCGGCTGTCATCGGTACGAGGCCGAGTTGAACGTATCGCCGCCACGGATGGTCCTTGAAACGTTCCCAGGCGTGCATGGCCGCGACCGTCACGATTGACGACGGGCCAAATTTTGCAATCGATGTCACCAGCACGCCCGGCCAGCCTGCCACATGCCAGCCGATCAGCGTCACGATCATCATGTTGGGTCCGGGCGCGGCCTGGGCGAGCGCGAACAGCGCGGAAAAATCCGCCTTCGACATCCACTGGTGTATGTCCACTACCTGCCGCTGCATCTCGGGCAGGATGGTATTGCCGCCGCCGAAGGCCAGCAGTGAAAGCTGGCTGAAAATGGCCGCAAGCGAAACAAGATCGTGATTCATCGGCTGTCTCCGTGCTTCGCTTCTTGCTTCGCTTCGCGATTCACCCTCGACGCGACGAAGATGGAAACCGGTGTGAGCACGAGCATCACGGGCAACAACGGCCAGCGCAGCAGCGCGATCGCGATGAACGCCAGCGCAGCGACCGCTGCCATGGAAAATTTGCGCCGCAACGGCCACGCTACCTTGATCGCCATCGACACCAGCAAGCCCGCTGCAGCCGCCGCGAGTCCCGCAAACAGATGGCGGATGTGCGGGTCCTGATGCGTGCGTTGATACAGCACGCCGAGTCCGATCACGATCAATGAAGGCCCGACGATCAGCCCAAGCAGGCCCGCCAGCGCGCCCGCCACACCGCGAAATTTCATGCCGACCGCGACCGACAGGTTGATCACGTTGCCGCCCGGCAGGAACTGGCAAAGGCCCAGCAGATCGACGAATTCGTCGGGAGTGAGCCACTTGCGCCGCTCGACAATTTCGCGTCGTGCCAGCGGCAGCGCGCCGCCGAACGCGGTCAGCCCAAGCGTCAGGAAGCCGATGAAAATTTCCGCGACTGTCGGCGGGGCGAGCGGCTCTTGCAAGGCATGATCGTGCATGGTTCGGCGAACGTTACTTTTGGCTTTTAAGAAGCGCAAAGCGTAACGCGTTATAGGCGTCGCCTCAAAGTACGAAATGGCTGTTTAAAGCGCGCTGCGAATTTTTTAGTCGACGAAACGCGATGCCGGCGCAATCACCGGCATCGCCTTGCCTTGATCCGCGCGGGCGGCTTACGAAGCCTTGACGTCGCCCCGCTCGCGGCGGGATTCGTAAGCTTTCAAATGCGTGTAGGCCGTTGAAAATAGTGGCGTGCTGACCGTACCTTGCGCGCCTTTAGCTCCTCCAGCACGCGCGATCAAATCACCCACCACGTGGTCCGCTTCGATCCGCGCGCCGTTCTCCAGATCGCGCAGCATGGACGCGGTGATCGTGGAGCCCGCCTCCGTGAACATCGCCCGCGCACGCGTGACCACGGCTTCTCCCGGCGGAAATCCGTTCGCGCTTGCAATGGCGCGGGCTTCATCGAAGAGATCGAGCAGCAGTTTCTGGCCGCCCGGCGCCGCGATGATGTCGCCGACCGGTGCGCGCATCAGGCAGGTGCCGGCCGCGAGCGTCGCGAGGAACACCCACTTTTCCCACATCGACTGAATGATCTGGGGGCTGGCTACGGCGTCGAATTGCGCGCCGGACAACTGCGCCGAGATCGCCTCGATACGCGGCGATAAACCGCCCGCGCGCTCGCCAAACGCCATGGAATGCAGCTTGTTCAAGTGAACGATCGTGCCGTCGGCGTCGAGCGTTACGGCCGCGATGCACTGGCCGCCGAGCACGCGCTCCGCGCCAAATTGCGCTTCGAGCACATCCAGGTGATGCATGCCGTTGAGCATCGGCAGGATGGCGGTGTTCGGACCGACCGAGGTTTTTATCGACTCGATGGCGCCGTCGAGATCGTAAGCCTTGCAACTGAGCAGGATCAGGTCGAACGGTTCGCGCACGTCTTTGGCCAAGACGATGGGCGGATTGGGTATCGACAGATCACCGTTCGGGCTGCGTAGGTTGAGGCCCGTCTGCGCGAGTTGCGCAGCGCGCCGCTTGCGCACCAGAAACGTCACGTCGCGGCCGGCATCGAGCAGCCGTCCGCCAAAATACCCGCCAATTGCGCCCGCACCCACCACCAGAATCCGCATGCCCCGCTCCTTACATTTAGTCTGATCAGAATGCCGCCGCGGGTGCGGCGGCGCTGCCTGGTTCTACGCTTGCCAGACGCCGTATCCGGCTTCCCGCAAGCCAATTGCCAATTCCACTTCCATCTCCCGCGCGCCTTCGTAGGGCATCGGGTTATACAGTTCATAGAGCCGCGGCAACAGTCGCAGCCCGAATTCCCGCGCATACCGGTTCGACTGGATACCGGCTTTGTGTTTGTCAAAACGAACATCGGGATCGATGCCCGTCATGCCTACATAGACAAAGGGCATGCCGAGCACGTAATCCGGATTTGCGCGCCGGAATCGCGCTTCGTTCCAGACGGTGTCGGCCAGTTCGATCACGTACACGTGGTAATGGTGACTCCTTGGGGTCTTTTGCTGAGTCTTTTGCTTAGTCACTTTCCGAAGCGCCATGCCGATGCCCTGCTGTTCCCCTGCCGTTGCTTGTTCCGCCCGGTTCGAGCCTGGTTCGAACGCGTTGGACCGCCCCGAAACCCGCCGCGGATGCTCATTCTAGACCGGTGTCGCGCGTGTTGCCCGGCCCCCGTCCGCGTGCCCTCCAGCCGTGCGGGCGCGCGCGATGTCTGCCAGCGTCGTGTCAAAGTGGTAATCTCGCTCCGTCTGCGCGTTCTGCGCGGCGTTCGCGTGTTTCCGTCTGCCTGCGCTCACGGACACGCGTTCGGTCCGTGCCGCTTTCGCCCCCGTTTCCCGGTGCGAAAGCCTGTTCGGAACGCCGTCGCGGGCACCGCCCCAATTGACAAATCGCATCCGTCGCGCGTGTAGCCACGAGCCGCCCGCGCTTCGGTCATTCGGAGAGAAACATGAGCAAGCAAGCAATCGGCGTTGTAGGCCTCGCCGTCATGGGACGCAATCTGGCGTTGAATATCGAGAGCCGCGGCCACGCGGTGTCCGTGTACAACCGCAGCCGCGAAAAAACCGACGAACTGATAGCCGAGCATCCCGACAAGAAACTCGTGCCTTCGTACACGCTGGAAGAATTTGTCGAGTCGCTTGAAAAACCGCGCCGCATCCTGCTGATGGTCAAGGCCGGCCAGGGCACCGACGCCACCATCGACTCGCTGCGTCCCCTGCTCGAGAAGGGCGACATCCTGATCGACGGCGGCAACACCCATTTCACCGATACCATCCGCCGCAACACGGACCTGGCCAAGTCGGGCCTGCACTTCATCGGCACGGGTGTGTCGGGCGGTGAGGAAGGCGCGCTAAAGGGCCCGTCGATCATGCCGGGCGGCCAGAAAGAAGCGTATGACCTGGTGGCTCCGATCCTGACCGAGATCGCCGCCAAGGCACCGGACGGCGAACCGTGCGTGGCGTACATGGGCCCGGACGGTGCGGGACATTACGTCAAGATGGTGCACAACGGGATCGAATACGGCGACATGCAGTTGATCGCCGAAAGCTACGACGTGCTCAAGCGCGTCGCGGGCTTGTCGAACGAAGAACTGGGCAAGGTTTATGTCGAGTGGAACAAGGGTGAACTGGATAGCTACCTGATCGAGATCACGTCGAAGATTTTCTCGAAGAAGGACGACGAAACGGGCAAGGCTCTGGTCGACGTCATTCTCGACCGTGCGGCGCAAAAGGGCACGGGCAAGTGGACGAGCCAGAATGCGCTCGATCTTGGCGCTCCGTTGCCGCTGATCACGGAAGCCGTGTTCGCACGCGTGCTGTCTTCGCTGAAGGAACAACGCGTTGAAGCGAGCAAGCAATTGACAGGACCCTCGCCGAAGTTTGATGGCGATCGCGATGCGTTTGTCGAAGCCGTGCGGCGCGCGTTGTTCCTGAGCAAGATTGTTTCTTACGCGCAGGGGTTTGCGCAGTTGCGTGCAGCGTCTGAAGAGTACAAGTGGGACTTGCAATATGGTCAGATCGCGAAGATCTTCCGGGCGGGTTGCATTATCCGTGCGGGCTTTTTGCAGAAGATCACGGACGCGTACAAGACCAACCCGGACTTGCACAACCTGCTGCTCGATCCGTATTTCACCGACATCGCAACGAAGTATCAAGGTGCGTTGCGCGACGTGGTCGTAGCCGCGGTGAAGGCGGGCGTGCCAGTGCCGGCGTTTTCATCGGCGGTGGCGTATTACGACAGTTACCGGTCGGAGACATTGCCGGCGAATCTGGTGCAGGCACAGCGCGATTTCTTCGGCGCGCATACGTTCGAACGCGTGGACAAGAAGGGCAGCTTCCACGCCGACTGGTCGTAAGTGCCGAGCAGTCAGCTGACGTTTTTGTAGCCCAGTAATTCAACGCCGACGCTTTCGCGTCGGCGTTTTCTTTTGTTTTCTCTTGTCCTGCACATTATCGTCAAATTTTGTCGCAGCGAATTTTTCCACAAGTCGAATGTGAGTGTTTGCGCCTAAGCTGTCCTATCGATGGATAACGGAACAGCGGGGCGATAATGACAACAGCACTTTCAGCAGTAAATCGGGAATCGGAGTTGAGCTACGCTTACCTCCACGCCATTGCATCTCATGCGGGCGTCAACTGCAAGACAAGCAACCGGCACGGCGACAATGCCGGGACCGACGCCATGCTCACCGGTTGGGAGCCATTTCCGAATGGCGGAAGCCTGACCGAGTCGACATCAAGATCCAGTTGAAGGCGAGCATCAAGCCGCCATTCGACGACGGCGATTCGTTCTCCTATTTCCTCTCCGCCACGCAGCAATACGACGACCTGCGTCGTGAAACACACGCGTCGCCGCGAATACTTGCGGTGTTATTCCTGCCGCCCAAAGTCGAAGACTGGTTGACGCATTCCCACGAGCAACTCGTGCTTCGCAAATGCGCTTACTGGGTCAGTCTGCGTGGCGCTCCACCCACGGACAACCCGGCAGGGGTCACCGTAAAAATTCCAAAACATCAGGTGTTCGACGGCGCGGGCCTCATGAAACTCATGGCAAGCATCTCGCGTCGCGAAATTCCTGTCTATAAAGCTCCCGCTCATCGAGTTACTCATGGCGATGATCGGCTCGAATCCACGCCAAGAATGATCAGGTCGGCTTGAATGACCGGCTGGGGAACGGTGTCCTTACGACCCGAACCCCAACACTTCCCGTATTTGCTCACCGTCCGCGCCGCTTCCGGCGAAGTCGTCGAATGCCCGATCTGCTACGCGAATAATATGCTTGCCGATGAATTCCGCCCCCTCCCGAGCGCCGTCCTCCGGGTGCTTCAGCGCGCACTCCCATTCAAGCACGGCCCAGCCGGGAAAATCGTACTGCGCCATCTTCGAAAAGATCGCTCCAAAGTCGATTTGCCCGTCGCCCAGCGAACGGAATCGCCCCGCGCGATCCACCCAGCCCGAATACCCGCCGTACACCCCTTGCCGGCCGTTGGGACGAAACTCCGCGTCCTTCACGTGGAACGCCTTGATGCGTTCGTGATAGATATCGATGAACTGAAGGTAGTCCAGTTGCTGCAGCAAGAAATGACTGGGATCGAAGAGGATGTTCGCTCGCGGATGATCGTCCACGGCGGCAAGAAAACGGTCGAACGTCACACCATCGTGCAGATCCTCGCCCGGATGCAACTCGTAGCACACATCCACGCCGGCTTGATCGAAGGCATCCAGCAACGGCCGCCAGCGCCGCGCCAGCTCTTCGAACGCAGCCTCCACCAGACCCTGTGGACGCTGCGGCCACGGATACAAATAAGGCCAGGCCAGTGCCCCCGAAAACGTCACGTGCGCGTTCAATCCCAAGCGCTTCGACGCCGCCGCCGCGAACCCGACCTGTTCGATCGCCCAAGCGGCGCGAGCCGCCGGATCGCCGCGAACATGCGTTGCGGCAAAGCCGTCGAAGAGGGTGTCGTAGGCCGGATGCACCGCGACGAGCTGCCCCTGCAAATGCGTCGATAACTCCGTGATGCTCACGCCCGCGTCGTCCACTACGCGACGCAGATCGTCGCAATACGCATCGCTCTTTGCCGCCTGCTCCAGATCGATCAGCCGCGGATCGCACGGCACCTGAATGCCTTCGTAACCCAGGCCCTTCGCCCAGCCCGCAAGATGCGCGAGGTTATCGAAGGGCAAGGTGTCGCCTAGAAACTGCGCCAGGAAAATGGCGGGGCCTTTGATGGTTTTCATGTGCATGGATCCGCAAATGGTGCTGTCCTCAAGCCGTCACGAGTTCAGAACGGCGAGTTCGGATAGTAGAACTGCTTGGCGTTGTCCTTCGTGATCAGCACCGAAGGAATGATGGTCGTGGCCGGCAGTTTTTCACCCTTCAAACGTGCTTCTGCAGTGAGCTTGATGGCGTCGTAGATGAACTTCGGCGAGTACGACACATCTGCCTGGACCAGCTGGTCGCCGTCCATGATCCGCTTGACCGCTTCCTTCGATCCCGCGCCGCCAAACACCTCTTTGATGTCCGTGCGCTTTGCCTGATCGATCGCCTTCAGCACGCCGATCATCATGTCGTCATCGGCTGCCCAGACTGCGTCGATATGCTTGAAACGCGTCAGGTAATCCTGCATGACCTTGAACGCATCATCGCGATTCCAGTTGGCGTATTTGGCATCCAGGATCTTCATGTCGGGATGCTGCTTGATCACCGATTCAAACGCAGCCCAGCGCTCGTTATCCAGCGTAGTCGGGATACCGCGCAACGCGACGATGTCGCCCTTGCCGTCCATCGTCTTCGCCAGATATTCCGCCGGCAGCTTGCCGAACGCGGTGTTGTCGCCGGCTACATAGGCATCCTGAGCAGTCGTATCGGTCAGTCCGCGATCCACCACGGTCACGTAGACGCCCTTCTTCTTGACCTGCGCCACCGGCTGCGTCAGCGACGCCGATTCGAACGGGAAAATCACCAGCGCATTGATCTTGTTCACGGTCACCAGGTCCTGCAACTGGTTCGCTTGTTCCGGCGCGCCGCCCGCTGTCTTGATGATGATCTTCAGGTCGGGATGCTCCTTTTCCAGTTCCTTCTTGGCCTCGTTGGCCCACCACACGATGCCGCCGGTGAAGCCGTGCGTCGCAGTGGGAATAGCGACGCCGAGCGTGACTTTATCGGCGGCATTGGCCGAAACGGTGCCCGCCGCCAGCGCCAACGTAACGAGCGGGGCGCCGAGTGCGCGAAGAATGTTTTTCATGCTGTGTCTCCATTGTTTTGACAGGCGCCTGAGAGGATTTCAGGGCACGGTTCGAACACACTTCAACGACGTCCACGCTGTAAAAACGCTACGAAAATAATCACGGCGCCCTGCACTGCCGCGTTGAGATACACACTGATGATGCTGGTGAGATTCAGGATATTCGCGATCACCGACAACAGGATTGCGCCGATCACCGTCCCGATCACGCGCCCTTCGCCGCCTCTTAGCGCAGTGCCGCCGACGACCACCGCCGCAATTGCCTCGAGCTCCCAGAGCAGGCCGGTGGTCGGCGTGGCAGACCCGAGGCGCGGCACGTACAGCACCGTCGCCACGCCTACGCACAGCCCAAGCAACACGTAGGTGACGATCTTCACGGTATCGACGCGAATGGCTGCATAACGCGCGACCTGTTCGTTCGAGCCGATCGCCTGCACATGCCGCCCGAACACGGTTCTGTTCAACACGATCACGCCACCCGCCGCGACGATCAGGAACACCCAGATAGGCACGGGAATGCCAAAGAGACTGGCGTAATACACGGGGCCATAAAGATCGGACAGATTGTTGTCGAGCGTGAGCGCGCCGCCGTCCGCGAGCCACGTCAGCACTGCGCGGAAAATCCCGAGCGTCCCGAGTGTCACGATGAACGGTTCAATGCGTCCCTTGGTCACGAGCAGTCCATGCGCCAAACCGAAAAGACCCCCTAAAACAAGGGCTAGAACGATTCCGACAGTAATGATGGCGAGCGGCGCGAGCGTATGTCCGCCCACCCCGTGCGCAAGCGCGTTCATGATCCAGATCATGCTGCCGGCGATCAATGCGGCCATCGATCCAACCGACAAATCGATACCGCCCGAGATGATTACGAAGGTCATCCCGACCGCGATGATGCCGATGAACGAGGTACGCGTGAGGACGTTCATCGCGTTGTCGAAGGTGGCGAAATCCGGGTTCAGCAGCGTGCCGCCTATGCATAGCGCGACCAGCCCGAGCAGCGGCCCGACGCCGTGCAGACGCCGCGCAAAGCTGCCCAGGCGGCTCGATCCTTCAACGCCTTCAGTGTGTGCCGGTCGCATGCGCGATCAACCTCTCTTCAGTCAGATGTTCGCGCCCAAGCGTGGCGACAAGCTGCCCGCCGCGCATCACCGCCACGCGATGGCATAAACCGATCAGCTCGATCAGTTCGGATGAGATGACGATCACCGCACGGCCTTCGGCGGCGAGCGCGTGGATCAGGAAATAGATGTCGCGTTTCGCGCCGACATCGACACCGCGAGTGGGTTCGTCGAGAACGATCACGCGTGGGTCGGGATGCAGGAACTTCGCGAGTGCAAGCTTCTGCTGATTGCCGCCCGACAACATGCGCGCGCGGCTCGCCAGATTGCCCGTGCGGATCCCGAAGTCGCCGACCGCCTTTTTAAGCGCATCGCGTTCCGCTTGCGCGTCGAGCAGCGGATGCGCGTAGCGTTCCAGCGTCATCATGGTGAGGTTGTCCTTCAACGCCATGTCGACGTGCAAGCCGCGGCCCTTGCGGTCCTCGCTCAAATACGTGATGCCGTGTTTCATCGCAGCGCGGGGATTGCGCGGATTGATGCTTTCGCCCTCGAGCGTGATGTGTCCCGCCGCGCGTGTCCGCAAGCCAACGAGTCCTTCAAACAGTTCCGTGCGTCCCGCGCCCACCAGTCCCGCGAAGCCGAACACTTCGCCCGCCTGCACCGAGAAGCTCACGTTCTCCGCCCAGCCCGGCACATAGGCGTTATCGACCTTGAACGCAATGCGGGCATTGGCGGGAATGACGGGTTTATCGGGGAACATGTCGGACACTTCGCGCCCAACCATCAGGTTCGCCATCTGCTGGCGCGTGGTCTCGGCAGTCAACCCGCGGCTGACGAAGCGGCCGTCGCGCATCACGATCACTTCGTCGGTGACGCGTTCCACTTCGTCGAGTTTGTGCGAGATATAAATGATGGTCACGCCGTCGTCCTTCAACCGCGCCATCAATGCGAAGAGCCGTTGCGTTTCGGCAGGCGTGAGCGTGGCGGTCGGTTCGTCCATGATCAACAGGCGGGCATCGCGCAGCATGGCCTTGGCGATCTCTACAAGCTGCTTTTCCGCGACGATCAGGTTGCGTACGCGTGTATCCGGATGTTTGTGAAGGCCGACATCGGCGAGACGTGCGCGCGCGTCTTCGCGCATGGCGGGTTCATCGAGGAAGAGGCCGCGCTTCTTCTCGTGACCCAGAAACATGTTCTGCACAATGCTCAAATGATCCGCGAGATTCAGTTCCTGATGGATCAGCACGATGCCCGTGGCTTCGGCATCGCGCGAGCTCTCGAAGTTCACGACCACGCCGTCGATGGAAACCGACCCCGCGCCAGGGCGTTCGTATCCCGCGAGGATCTTCATCAACGTCGACTTGCCGGCGCCGTTCTCGCCAAGCAAACCGTAGATGCGTCCGGGTGCCAGGTCGAAGCTCACGCCATGCAGCACGCGAACGGGTCCAAACTGTTTTTCAATGTTATCGAAGCTGACGGCCAGGCTCATGATCACGCGCTCCTTCGTATCATCAGCTTGTGCGGGAGCAGCACGCCGGGCACATGCGCGTTGGGTTCGCGCAGGCGTTTGAGCAGCAGGCGCGCGGCGGTTTCGCCCAGTTCGCGCATGGGTTGGGCGACCGTCGTGAGCGGTGGATCGACTTGCGCGGCGACCGCGATGTCGTCGAAACCGATCACCGCCATGTCGTCCGGGACGCGCAAGCCGACGCCACGCAAGCCGTTGATCACGCCGATGGCGAGCGTGTCGGAGACGGCGAACACAGCAGTTGGCCGGTTGCGTCGCAAGCGGGTGAGCTTCCGCGCTGCGCTTTCACCGGCGGCGTAATCGAGGGTATCGAGGTCGACTTGCCAGGCGGAATCGGCGTCGATCCCGGCCGCACTCAATGCATCGCGATAACCTTCCGCGCGCTGGCGGCTATATAAGTATCCGTGGCCCGAATTGATCAGCGCGATCTTCCGGTGGCCTTGGCTGAGCAGGTGGCGTACTGCATCGCCGGCGGCTTGATAGTTGTCGATGCCTACATACGGCACGCCTGCGGCCGGATCGAATTCGCAACACGCTACCCACGGCAGCGTGGCCGCCTCTTCGACCAACGCCTGCTGGATCGCGGCAGGATCGAGGCAAATGGCACCGTCGGCGCGGCGGCCTCGCAGCAAGTCGAAATAACTGCGCTCGCGGCCGGGATCGGCGCCGGTATCGCAAAGCAGCATGAAATAGCCGTTTTGACGCGCGACGCTGTCGATGCCGCGAACGATGGCCGCGTAGAACGGGTTGCCGAAGTCGGGGACCATGGTGAGCAGCATGCGGCTTTCCGCGGTGCGCAAATTGCGCGCGAGTTCGTTGATCCGATACCCGCTGGCGGCAACCGCTGCGAGCACTTTGTCGCGCGTGGGCTCGCGTACGTTGGTGTGACCGTTGAGCACACGGGATACGGTCGCGACCGATACGCCCGCCTTTTGGGCGACATCGGAGATCGAGATTTCATCGGCGGAACGCAATGAAGCGGTCATTCGTTTCAACTCGCGGTCCGCGGATGTAATGGATTACATTATTGGAGCGAGAGGGCCAGGACGCGATAGGGACAAACACGAAGGGGGAGCATCAGGACCCAAGCTCTGCGGCGGACGTCGCAAACTAGCGCATACTAGCCGCCCATCCTCCCGCGCGGCTTCACTTCCGCGCCTCCCTGATGCCCGGTTACCTGACCAAGCAACAAAACATCGCCGTTGTCGGCGTTGAAGACCTGATCATCCGTTCGCTGCTGGACCTTCAGCAATTCTCCGATCCCGCCGGCGACGCTGAACGAATCGGCATCTCTTCCGCCATGTGGCCGCTGTTCGGCATGCTGTGGCCATCCGGCGCGCATCTCGCCGCGCGCCTCGCCCTGCGACCGGTTTTGATGGGTGAAAGAATTCTCGAAATCGGTTGCGGACTGGCGCTCGCCAGTCTCGTCGGACACCGTCGCGGCGCCGATGTCACCGCCAGCGATTGTCATCCGCTAACCGGCGACTTCCTGAAAGAAAACCTGCGCCTGAATCACTTGCCACCCATGAAATACCGGCACGGCAACTGGTCGATTCCTGAACTGGAAGATACGCTGGAAGATGATTCAGGACGCCGTATTGTCGATGGCCGCTTCGACCTGATCATGGGCAGCGACCTGCTCTATGAACGCGATGCCAACGCGACGCTCGCCGCGTTTATCGGGCTGCATGCATCGCCGGCGGCCGAGGTCTGGATCGTGGACCCTGACCGCGGCAACCGCGCCGCGTTCAACCGCCAAATGGGCGAACGCGGCTTTCACATGCGCGAGGAACGCCTGGACAAAATCGCTTTCGACGATACCGCCGCCTATAAAGGCAGGCTGCTGATCTATCGTTTTGGCGACGCATGACATCGCGCCGTGCATACGTTGCTCGTTGCTAGCCGATCAACCGAACGTGAATGCGTATGCCTCGACGCCCGGATCCAGGAACTCGATGGTGAAGGTGTGATCCTTCACATCGCCTGACTGCCGCACGAGCTGATACAAACGCTGCTCCGTGACCGTGCCAGTGCCGTTGGCCATCACATCCGACCCGTGCGCATCGCCGGGCGCCGCGCCATCGATGCTCACGCGAAACCTCACCGGCTTGTTGCCCTTTCCGGGTCCGAGCACGAGATGCAAGTCACGCGCGTGGAATCGATACACGATGGTGCCTGTCGATGCCGCCAGCGTCGCTTGCTCCGAACCCACGTTCCATACGCCCGCCAAGCCCCATTGATTGAGCCCGAGCAAAGCAGGCGCGGTATAGCTGTGCACGCGATCATGCGATGCACCGCCGCGATCGGCAAAGTTCTCTGCGCGCTCGTAGCCTACATACGTTTCCGGCGACTGCATGTCGGCGTTATCGGCCGCCATTTGCACGCCTTTCGCCACAGTGTCGTCGCTGACCATCGCGCCTGCATTTGCGTGACCGGCTTCTGCCAGCAACTGCTGGATCACCTGTTCCGAATGCGCGTAGTCGCCTTCGCCAAAGTGATGGAAGCGAACCTGCCCCTTGGCATCGATGAAATAATGCGCCGGCCAGTACTGGTTCCCGAATGCGCGCCAGATTGCGTAGTTGTTATCGATGGCAACCGGATAATCGACACCCAGATCGTGTGTCGCGCGCTTGACGTTGTCCACGTTGCGCTCGAATGCAAACTCGGGCGCATGTACACCGATCACCACGAGCCCCTGATCGCGATACTTCTGCGCCCACGCCTTCACGTAAGGCAGCGAACGCAAACAATTGATGCACGAGTAGGTCCAGAAATCCACGAGCACGACCTTGCCGCGCAAATCCTGCGCCGTCAGCGGCGGCGAATTGAGCCATTGAACGGCGCCCGACAAAGACGGCAATTCGCCCTCCACCGGCAGCGACAACGGCGCCTCGTTGGTGGCGGCTGCTTTCATCATGGCGGGACCGGCGGCAGCGTCTGTTGCCGCGGTGGTTTGGGCAGACGCGACGTTGTTGTTAGTGGCAGCTTTGGCCGGTGTAGAACCGCCCGACAATGTATCCACCAGTTTCTGTTCGATGCCACCTGTTGCAACTGTGGACACGCGAGCGAGCACGCCGGTATCGAGTCCTAACGAGATGGCGACGACGCCAAGCAGCATCGCGGCGCCAATGCCGCGACGAATCCACTCGCCTGCACCGAGCGAGCGTTTCATCGCTGCAAACACTCGGCCTCCGATGAGCAACGCGACCGCCAGCGACGTCGCCGCTCCTGCCGCATACGCGACGAGCAGCAGCGTTGTGCCCACACTCGCGCCGCGCAGTGCCGCGCCTGTCAGTACGAGGCCTAATATTGGGCCGGCGCACGGCGCCCACAGCAAACCGGTCGCAATGCCCAGCAGGAACGACGAACTTGGGCGCACTTGTTGTCCGCCGGCTTGAGCGAATTCGGACAAACGGTTGCCCGCGCTGACAAACGGACGCATGAGGCGCTCGGCGAAGCTTGGCAGCAGCAGCGTCAGGCCGAAGATGGCCAGCAATGCGACGGCGAGCCAACGGCCGTATTGGTTCGCCTGCGTGACCCAGCCGCCGCCCACTGCGGCGAGCGTTGCGACTGCGGCGAAAGTGATCGCCATGCCGGTCAGCAAAGGCAGGCCGCTGCGCACGAATGGTTGGTCTGCACGCGAGAACACGAAGGGCAACACGGGCAAGATGCACGGGCTCAGGATAGTGAGTGCGCCGCCGAGATAAGCCAGGACAATGAGTAACATGAGCGTGAAAGTTCTTAGGTCTTCGGGTGGTCGGGGTGCGGCGCAAAGCAGTTTCGAGAGCTTGTGCAGCGGATCGGGAAGCGTGTTCAGGCCGCGGCGGGTTTGAACTCCATTGCCAGGCCGTTCATGCAATAGCGCAAGCCGGTGGGTTTGGGGCCGTCATCGAAGACATGTCCGAGATGGCCGCCGCAGCGTCGGCAGTGCACTTCGGTGCGTGATACGCCGAAGGACAAGTCTTCGTGCGTTGCCACTGCGTGATCGAGCGGTGCCCAGAAGCTTGGCCAGCCAGTGTGGCTGTCGAACTTTGTGCGAGAAGAAAAGACGTCTAGCTGACATCCGGCGCAAGCAAACGTGCCGTTGCGATGTTCGTTGTTCAGAGGGCTGCTGTAGGGGCGTTCCGTGCCTTCATGGCGGAGCACGTTGTATTGAGCGGGCGTGAGCAGGCTACGCCATTGGTCGTCGGGGTGGACGACTTCGAAGGCTTCGTCGGCGGTGCTGCTGCCTCCGGTGGCACCCATTACGTGACGTTGATTGAATGCGGCGAACGCTGCTGCTGCGAAGACGCTGCCTGCAAAAATAAACCGGCGCCGGGTTTGCATGATGTGCTCCTGAACAAGACTTACGCTTTGGGGAAAGTCGTACTGCGTACGGACGGCCTTCCGGGTTGCTACGGAGAACCTTGGTTGGGGTTCTAACAGGCAAACACGTCAATCACGGCTTTAATCCCTTACGACCGAAAAAACCGTGATTAATTTAAGAAACCTGAGGCCTGTTTCAACCGGGTCTTGAATGCGGCGTGTTTTAAATCGCAACATTCACCGTGCGTCTATAAGCTAGTTCGTCCAGGGAACACAGTGGGTTACACGTGGCCCATTAAAATTCATTTGGTTGATCTACGGATGATCTACAGGCATTCCATATTCCAAATTACGCTATATTTCACGAAATATATCGTAATTTGATGAATATCGACTTGCCATGCGTATGGTGGGGGTAGATCCGGGCGGTTGCTTGACGGTTAATTGGAGCTTGCCCGAGAGCGTACGGGGCGAAGCGTGTTCGTGTCGGGATTCGCGAGAAGGAGGGGTTCAAACATCGGTGGTTCTGGCGAGCACCGTGCTTTTGGGGCACCCATGAATGAAAACTGCACGCTGTGGACACTTAGGGTAGAGCGGTGAAAGCGTTTTCTTTGCTTCGTTTCTTTGTCGCTAAGGACCAAGAAATGACGCGCCGCCACGCGCAGTGGCTAATAGTGATAAAGAAAACAGCCAACATAAAACCCGCGAAGACCTGGAAAGCAGCAACCCGGCACTGAACCCGACCGCTAACGCAAGAACCTGGCAACCCGGCACTGACCCCGACCGCTAACCCAATCACCCGTCCATCCCTCGTCGCGAGCAAAAAACCTCACTGCACCAAATACCCCCGCCCCGTCATACATTCTCCATACGAGCGCCAATACTGAACCATCGGCGGTTCCGGCGGCGGCAACGCTGGCATGGGTGCATCGGCAGAAGTTGAAGAACTCGCATTTGCCGCAGCCCGCGCATCCGAAGCCACCCCAGGCGTGGGCGTTGCAGAAGCGGCCAGTCCCAATCCCGCGACCGGGTCGGACCCGGGCGCAATCGCTGATGGTAACGGCGTCGCCACCGGCACAGGATGAATCGCACCAGGCTTCACGGTCCTCGGTTTCTCAGGCGCCTGAGACACGCGTGCCATCACCACGCCGGTGTGTTGATTGGCGTAGCTGTAGCACATGCCTCTGTCGATACTGGTTTGCCCCGGGCTTTGGCTGCGCATTGGAATGGCGACTGGTTGTTGCGCGAGCGCGCTGGTGCTCAGCAACATCACGGCAATGCCGGCGGACAGGGGGATTTTCATAGCGCGTGCACTCCTTGAAACAGGAATGGCGGCGTCCGGATCAGGCTGATTCCGAGGCGTCGCCAAAACGAGCTTTCACCTTACTGTCCGCATTGCGTACTCATGCGAAAGACTATCGCCATAATCCGCCAACCTTCCGCATTATTCGCCTGATTAGCGCGCTAGACCGCGTTTGTTTGATGATCCTGAGTGAGTCCGGCGTTGAAAGTCGTGCCGCGAGAGACGAAGTTAACCCTTGTGCATCGCACCACATTCATTGGGATTTCAGACGACGCCTTCCTTTTCAATAGCCAAGCACATCAAACGCTTTCCAGCGCCAGCGCAATCCCCTGCCCGCCGCCGATACACAGCGTCACCATCGCTTTCTTAAGCCCGTCGCGTTTCATCGCGTGAACGAGACGCGTGACCAGCACCGCGCCAGTTGCGCCGATAGCATGGCCATGCGCAATCGCACCGCCTTCGGGATTCACCACGTCATCGGGCAAACCGAGCTTGCGCGCCACCGCAATCGGCACCGCGGCGAATGCTTCGTTGATCTCGATGCGTTCGAGATCGCCCAGCTTCCAGCCGGCGCGGTCCAGCGCCTGCTGCACGGCAGGCACCGGCCCAAGACCGAACATGCCCGGTTCGACGGCTGCAATACCATACGCGACCAGCCGCACCGATGGCCTGATCCCCTTGCGCTCGGCGAACGCGCGATCGGCTACGAGCATTGCTGCCGCGCCGCTGTTCAGGCCCGGCGCGTTGCCCGCGGTAATCGTTCCATCGGGACGGAATGCGGGCCGCAGTTTGGACAACGTGGCAAACGTGGTGTCGGGACGCGGCTGTTCGTCGGTATCGAAGACGACGCTTTGCTTCCCGGCTTTGACGTCCACGCCAACAATTTCGGCAGCAAACAGACCCTTCGCCTGCGCCGCGGCAAAACGCTGCTGCGAGCGCTCGGCGAAGCGGTCCTGCGCCTCGCGCGTGATGTCCATTTGCGTCACGAGATCTTCGGTGTGCCAGCCGGAATGCTTTCCGGAGAAGGCGTCGTCGAGACCGTCACGCAACATGCTGTCGTGGATTTCCGCATTGCCCATCCGATACCCGAAGCGACCGTTGTCGAGCAGATATGGCGCACGGTCCATGTTCTCCATGCCGCCCGCCACCGCAAGCTGCACGAACCCGGCGGTGATCTCGTTAGCCGCCGATACAATCGCCTGCGCGCCCGACCCGCACACACGGTTCACCGTCAGCGCAGGGACTGTTACAGGCAAGCCCCCGTTCAAGGCCGCCTGACGAGCCGGATTCATGCGGTTGCCCGCCTGGATCACGTTACCCAAGGTAACCGAATCCACGTCCTGTCCCGCCACCCCGGCACGCCGCAAGGTTTCACGGACAACGGCGGCTCCAAGGTCCGTCGCCGGCGTGCCTTTCAGCGCGCCGTTGAATGCGCCGATCGCAGTCCTGACCGGCTCGCACAGCACGATTTCACGTAGTTGAGTCATGGTCCTTCGCTCCTTGCGTGGTTCAGCCCAAAACTCAGTGCGCCGGCGCGAGATACGCAGGCGTGGCCGTCGACAACGACGCCTTCACGTTACGGCCGACGTCATCGACGAGAATCTCTTCCTTGCCTTGCTCAATGCCCTCAAGCACCTGACGCACGACCTCTTCCGGCGATGTCTTCGGTGCATCGATTCCCGCAGTCATATCGGTATCGATAAACGCGGGATGCACGCCCACCACCAACGTGTTCTGCCCGCGCAATTCAGTGCGCAAGCCGTTCGTGATCGCCCACGCGGCGGATTTGGACGCGCTATACGTACCCGAGGTGTCGATCGTCAGCCAGCTCAACACCGACAGGATGTTGACAACCGCGCCGCCGCCGTTGCGCTTGAGGATCGGCGCGAACGCCTGCGTGATGGCAAGCGGACCGATCACGTTGGTCTCGACCTGCGAGCGCACGGCGTCGACAGACGCGCTATCCAGCAACGAACCGCCGATGATCGCGCCTGCATTGTTGATGACAACCTGCACGTCGGTCAGGCGCTCGGCCGCCGCGGCAATGCTCTGCGCGTTCGTGACGTCGAGTTGGACCGGTTCCACGCCGGGCACTTTGACCTGACTTTTATCGCGCGCCGATGCATACACTTTCGATGCCCCCGCCGCGAGCAGCGCCTTCGCAAACTGCTCGCCAAGGCCGCGATTTGCACCCGTCACCAATACGACTTTTCCTTTGATTTCCATGCCAATCTCCGTTGTGCATATGCACTAAATAGGGTACAAAAAACGCCCGGTTTGGGGCCGGGCGACTGTTCAGTCCGCCGATTATTCCGTCGATGTCAATTCAAGCAGCGACTTTCTCAGTTCTCCAGCGCGTTCCCGGCCGAACTTGTCCTCGAATTCGTTCTGGGCCTCGCGCCAATGCACTGAAGCTTCGCCAAGCGTCTTCTTGCCCGCGTCCGACAGCGACAACGCCACGGCGCGCGTACTCGCGTCTTGCTGGGCAGCAATCACAAGACGGTCACGCTGCAAGGGCTTCAATGCTCGGACCAGCGTGGTCCGCTCCATCACCATGGCGTCCGCGAGCTCAGCCATGGTCACGCCGGGCCGCCGATGGATTGCCGCAAGCAACGTGTACTGCGCCGCCGTCACCCCTGCTTGGCTAACGTGGCGCTCATAAAGCTGCGACACAAACCGCGCCGCCTGACGGATGGCGAAGCAGTTGCAATCGAGGTAGGTCAGATCTTGGGTAGTCATGGCGGTCATTATAATTGTGTATATGCACTTTGTCAAGGTGAGGGAAATCGCCGGCCATGGGACCACCTCCTCGATTACCCCTTGGGATACGCCACGACATCGCCTTCGACCGACAGCGCAATGCGTTCGCCGACACGCGGATGCGAATGCCCCGCGACGCGAATCTGCACGCCACGCTCGCCGGTGAGGGAGCGCAGCATGACGCTGGCATCGTGACCATAGAACACGACTTTCTCGACCACCGCCTGAACGCCGTCGCCGTTCGTTTGATGATCCGGCACAATCCGGATCTGCTCCGGGCGGATCATCACATCGACATCGATCGCGGCCATCGCGCGTGCGATCGGCAAGGTGCCGAACTCGCAAATCACCTGCTTTGAATTCCGGGCATCGATCGATCCCGGCACGATCACCGCGTCGCCGACAAAACTCGCCAGCTCACGCGACACGGGCCGCCGATACACCGCCTCCGGCGAATCCGTCTGCACAAGACGGCCGCGCCACAACACCGCGACCTCGTGCCCAAGCGACAACGCCTCGGCCTGATCGTGCGTGACCAGCACCGCGGTCGCGCCCGTGGCCGCAAGCGCATTCGCCACGGCTTCACGCGTTTCGATCCGCAACGCGGCATCGAGCGAAGAAAAAGGTTCGTCGAGCATCACGAGCGAGGGCGACGGCGCAAGTGCGCGTGCGAGTGCGACGCGTTGCTGCTGTCCGCCGGACAATGCCTGCGGCGGCCGGTCGCCATACGCGGCGGGCAGACCAACGAGCGCCAGCAATTCATCCACGCGATACCGCGCCCGACGCTGCTGCCTCGGCAAGCCGAAGACGATGTTATCGGCGACCGAAAGATGCGGGAAAAGCGCGCCTTCCTGCGGCACGTAGCCTATTCGCCGTGCTTCAGACGGCACGTGAATGCCCGGCCCGGCCACGCGTACACCATCGATTTCAACGGTGCCGCCGTCTGCCCGTTCGAAGCCGCAGAGCACGCGCAACAGCGTGGTCTTGCCGCTGCCGGACGGCCCGAGCAACGCAAGCAGAGTGCCCCGTTCCACCGATAAATCGACGCCATGAAGCACGGGTTGACCATCGAAGGATTTGGTCAGGCTGGTAACGCGAAGTTCGCTCATATCGATTTACTTGTCAGTCGGCGAACCGGCCTGCAGTCCTTCTTTTAAAACCGCCGCACGCCCGCCAACCGCCGATCGCCCGAGCAACGTGAAGAGCGCAATCGATGCCGCCAGCGAAATACCCACGAGCAACGCGGCATACGGCGCAGCGGCGGCGAACGCGAGCGTGGAGGTATCGATCCACACTTGAGTGGCAAGCGTGCGTGTACCGCTGGGCGACAGCAATAACGTGGAATTGAGTTCGGTGACAACCGAGATGAAGACCATGGTCGCGCCAGCGCCAAGGCCTGGGCCCGCGAGCGGCAAAAGCACACGCCGCACGGTTTCGCGCCAGCTAAGCCCAAGCGATCGGGCCGTCTCTTCAAGACGAGGCTGCGCCTGCGTGAACGCCGCGCGCACGCTGACGAGCGCGAGCGGCAGGAACAGGATGGCGTAGGCCACGACCAGTAGTTCAGCACTTTGATACAGCGGCCTCAACGCATGCACGGCCAGCGATACGATCGCCAGCGCGACCACGAGACTCGGCAACCCTTGCGCGAGGAATACGATGCGTTCGAACGTCGTCGCCATCCGGCTCGGAAAACGAACGAGCAGAAACGCGAGCGGCACGCACGCGAGCGTGGTGACGACCGCGGCGGCGCACCCATATCCGATCGATGACAACGTCGATTCAATCAGCAGTTCCGGCGACACTTCCGCGGGCGTGATGGCCGCAGCACCGCTTTGCGTCAGCCAGAAACCGATCATGCCGATAGGCACGCCCAGCGTCACGATTGCCAGCACGATGAACGCGGCGACCACCGCCCATCGCCACGCACCGAGTTCATAACGCAATGCGGCACGCCGCACGCCGCGATCGACGCGTTCATAGCGCGAACGGCCGCGAACGCGCATTTCCAGCGCGAGGCAGAACAGGCACATCGCGATGAGAATGCACGCGAATACCGACGCGCCGCTGCTGTCGAAGCTCGTCCTGTATTCGGCGTAGATCTGGGTAGTGAAGGTCCGAAAGCGCAGCAGCGTGAACGCGCCAAATTCAGACAGCACGCCGAGCGCCACCAGCAGCATTCCGCCGAGCAGCGCGGGCCGCAATTGCGGCAACACCACGCGCATGAACACGCCAACGCGTCCGCAACCGAGCGAGCGCGCGCTTTCTTCGAGCGCCGGATCCATGCCGCGCAAGGCGGCGGCGACCGGCAGATAGACAAGGGGAAAATACGCGGTGGAAATCACGAGCAACGCGCCCGCGAAGTCCTGCAAATCGAGGCTCAGCGAGACCCACGCATAACTCGTGATGAACGCGGGCATCGCGAGCGGTGCGACCGTAAGCGCAGCCCAAAGACGCCGCCCGGGCAAACGCGTTCGTTCAATAAACCACGCTGCAGCCGTCCCCACCACCGCTGATACGAGCGTGGCGCTCACGGTAATGGACAGCGTATTGATGAGCAATTCGCCCACCAGCGGCCGGAAGATCAGCTCGATAGCGTCATCCCAGCCGAACGTCACCGCGCGATACACCGTGAAGGCGAGCGGCATCAGCACGAGCAGCGCGCACAATCCCGCCGCCACGAGCAAACCCCGCGGCGCGCGTTTGCGGCTGCGGGGTTCAGGCAGCGCGGATACGCCAACCGCCTTCACGACTTCGCTCATACGCTCCTGCGCTTACAGTAGTCCGGCCTGGCGCATCAGCTTCGCGGCCTTGCTGTCATCGCCGAGTTGTTCAACCGTCAACGACGGCGGGCTCAACTGGTCAAAAGGCTTGAGCAGCGGGTCGGGAGAAACGCCTGCATGCAGCGGATATTCAAACGCAATCTTGCCCTTGGCCATCAGGTCCTGCGCACGTTCACTCACCAGATACGCGAGGAACTGCTGCGCCGCCTGCTGGTTCTTGCTCGACTTCAACACGGCCGCGCCCGATACGTTCACGAGTGCGCCCACATCGCCGTTACCGAAGTGATAGATCGCGCTACGTGTCGCGCTGTCACCGAGTTGCACATGCAAGCGCGCCCAGTAGTAGTTGTTCACTACGCCCGTTGCCACGCCGCCGCGATTCACCGCTGCCACCACGCCTTCGTCGTCATCGAAGATCTGCGAGTTTTTCTTCAGGCCCTTGAGCCAGTCCAGCGCTTGCGCTTCGCCCTTCATCGCGATAACCGCGCTCACCACCGGCAGGAAATCGCCGTCGCTCGGTGCAATGCCGACCTTGCCTTTCCACTCCGGCTTGGCCAGGTCCATCAGCGATGCCGGCAGTTGCGCGGCATCGATCTTCTTTGTGTTGTAGACCAGCACGTTCTCGCGCGCGAGCACGCCGACCCAGTCGCCCTGCGGCGAGTTGTAGCGTGACGGAATGGTCGAGAGCGTGGACGCATCGGTTTTGGCGAGCAGGCCTTTCTCGTCGAGCAACATCAGTTCGGGCGAGTTCTCGGTGAAGTAGACATCGGCGGGAGAAGCCGATCCTTCCGCGACGAGTTGCGCCGCCATGGCCGGGCCTTCACCGTTACGAACCTTCACCGAAATGCCGCTTTGCTTTTCGAAATCCTTCGCGAGCGCAGCCACAACTTGCTCGTGTTGCGCGTTGTACAAGGTCAGCGTCGCCGCTTCCGAGTTCAGCGGCAACGCCGCTGCGGCAGCCAGCACCGCGATGCCGCAAAGCGTGCGCAGCACGGGCAGGGAGCGTGTGGTGTTCATTGCAATCATTCCTTTTGTTGTGGTGCGCCGGCGTGCGTTAGCGTGCGCCGGCGAGTGCTTGAGCTTGGTTTGAGCTTCTGACTTCTGGCTTACGTTGAATCAGGTATCGAACAGCCCCGCGCCGATAAACGAACCCGGCCGCACGCCCGGCGGGCACGCGAACACCGCGCTGCCAACGTGCGTGGTGAACTGGTTCATCATGTCGAACTTCGCGAGCCGTTCGTTGATCGGAATGAAACCCGTGCGCGGATCGGCTTGATGCGCGACGAAGATCAACCCCGCGTCGTACTCGGTTTCCTGGCGCCATGGCGGCCAGCGCTCGATATAAAAATCGGTGCCGTCGTTGTAGGAATACGAACGGCGCAGGATCTGCGCACCGTTGTTCGTCGCCTGGTTCGACAAGCGCACGTGGGAGTTTTCGGGGATCACCTGGTTGCCGTCTTTATCGGCGGCATCGAGGTCGAGCGCATCGAATTCATTCTTCTTGCCGATCGGCGCGCCGCTGTATTTCTCGCGGCCCATCACCTGTTCCTGGAAACCGCGCTCCATGGTGTCCCAGTGTTCCAGCGTGATACGAATACGCCGCACGACCGTGTATGTGCCGCCATCCATCCACGGCGCATCGGTCGACTTCGCCCACACGAACTGATTCATCAGCGCCGGTTTTGCGACCGACGGATTATTGGTGCCGTCCTTGAAACCCATCAGGTTGCGCGGCGTCTGTCCACGCGGACCGGAGAGAAATCCCGCCTGACCCCAGCGCATGGCCACGATGCCGTAGCCCATGCGCGCGAGTTGACGCACTGCATGGAACGCGACTTGTGCGTCGTTGGCGCAGGCTTGAATCAGGATGTCGCCGCCGGTTTTCTGCGGCAGCAACTGGTCGCCGTTGAAACGCGGCAAGTCGACGAGCGCGGCAGGCCGGTGTTTCTCCAGACCGTAGCGGTCCTTGCCGTCGTGCGTGAAAAGCCCCGGGCCGAAACCGAACGTGATCGTGAGGCCCGCTGCCCCGAGGCCGAGGATATCGCCGGAATCGGGTGCGGCTTTGTCGTCGGTGGGCAACGGCTTGGCCGTGTCGCCGCGCGACATGCGCGCGGCCGCGTCCGTCCACGTTTTCAGAAGGCCGATGACGTCGTCGCGTTTGTCGGTCGTGAGATCGAGCGACGCCACGTACGTGTGGCTCTGCTGCGGCGTCACGATACCCGCCTGGTGCTCGCCGAAAAACGGCTCGACCACGAGCATTGGGTCGATAGGTTGCTTGAATTGCGCCTTGGCCGCAGCGTGCGCGACTGAACCTGCGCCCAGCGCCGCGCCTGCGGCAACGCCTGCTTTCAAAAAGCGCCGGCGCGGTGGATCTTGATCGTTTGCCATGATGTCGTCCTGCTGTGCTGATTACTTCGCTTTGCTTACTTTATGTATCTACTTCACGCACTTACTTCGCCAGGACCAGCGTGTTGACATCGTCCTGTACGTAGTAGAAACCGTCGCCTTCCGGCGTCATCGCGATACCGAACAAGTCGCCATTGCCCGGCGGCGATTGCGCCTTGTCGGTATCGATCCAGCGTGCATACAGTTGCTTGCCCGTCGCCGGATCGATCTCCACAACCTGGCCGTTCAACGCGTTCGTCACCAGCAAGTGCCCGTTGGGCGCCGTCACCATCGCGAGCGGCCGATGCAGGAAACCATCGGCGGTCAACTGGCGACCGACACCCGCGCTGGTATCGCGCGTCATGGGGTCGTCAATTTCCGTCACGCGGTTGCCAATGGCATCGGATGCATACAGCAGCTTCTGATCCGGCGATAACGCCAGGCCAGTGGGTCCAACGAGGAACACGCCCTTGTCGGCCTGAGCGCCAAATCCGCTGGCGATCACCGTTTCCTGCTTGACGACGGGCACCTTGCCTTCCGGGATATCCAGGTCGAGGCGAAGAATGGTTGCCTGCTTGAAGACCGGCGGATTGCCGTCCGCACCGCCCACTCCGAAGCCCGCGTTACTCACGAACAGCGTGGCGTGATCGCCGTTATCGACGACCGCCATGTTGCCCCACGGGTCGTTGATGTTCGCACTCACGATAGTCGACGCGACCTTGCCCTGGTTGTCCAGCACGATCAGGCAGCCCGCGCCCTTGGTGCCGGTCGTGCCGTCGTTGCTTGGCGTGCTGCCGACGATCACCCAGCCCGACTTCAGCATGGTCATCGCGGTGGAAAGTCCGATACCGCCCGGGCAATTCTTCAGGTCGCGCGGCACGGTGGCGAACACCGTCATCTCTTTGGTGTCGGGATGATAGTTGATGATCGTGCTGCCGGTGCCCTGCAGGTTGGCGGCGTTATTGAAGTTGCCTACCAGTACGTCGCCCTGCTTGACCGTCCCCGACGACACCGGCGCGACCACGATTGCATACGGGTTCTGGTCGCCGTTGGACGGCACGGTATTGATGAGCGTGGTGTGCTTGTGCAGTGTCTCGAGGAAGCCGATTGGCGCTGCGTGCGCCACGCTGCTGACAAGGCCGCCCACCAGCAACGCAGCCGATGCAACGGTCGACAGCGTGACCGAAAGCGCTCTGGATTTGATAAGTTGTTTCATACAAAAGCCTCGGGTGCGTGCGTTCAAGATCACGCCGATCAGAAAGTGATGGTAGTGCGCACGCCGACGACGAACGTGTTGCGCAACGGCTGCGTGGGATCGTTGGGATTCTGGCCCGCGCCCGCGTTGAAGGTGTATTGCAGATCACCCTGCATGACCCACCACGGGTTGACCTGGTACTGATAGGTCGCCTCCACCGCGGTTTCCTGCGTACGAATTCCGTATGGGCCGCCGCTTGCGGCTGCCGCGGCGATATCGAGGTCATGCACGTGGTTGCCGACCTTGATGTAGGCGAGGCCAATGCCCACGCTGTCGTTGTCACGGCCGGCGAACGGGGCTTTCATCACAATGCCCGCGTTGGCGCTGAAGCTCACCAGGTTGCGATCACCCGGCGCGCCCATCACGCGCGCAAACACGCCAATGCTGCGGGGTTCGTCAGGGTCCGGACGCCAGATCATCTGATCCGCGACAGCGTAGAAACTGTAGTTGCCGTTATGGTTTTGCGGCGTGCCGCTGCTCAGCGGATTGGCGAGCGACAGGCCGGTGTTGTCAATGTTCTGGTCAGCGAAGCGTTCGTTGTTGTACCAAAAGCCAATCTTGTACGTACCGGGCAAACCGGATTGCGGAACGCCGACCATTTCGCCGTCTGACGGCTGATTGATCGAGTACTGCAATTCGCCGATATACATCGCGCCGTTATGCAGGTTGAAGTTCGTTCCGCTGAGATTGTTCGGGTTGTTGCCGAGCGGATCTGCGTCGAACACGCCTGCGAGCGCGGTCAATGAGGGCGTGATCTGGCCGCGTACGCGCACGCCGAGTCCGGACAGCGGATACGCCGGTCCACCCGAAGGCATGTCATACGACGGCAATCCCGGCCAGCCGAACATGGTGTTCACGAACGTGGCCGCGTAGCTGCTGACCATGAACTCCTGGTCAATACTTTGCTGGCCGACCTTCACGTCCACGCGCTTGTTCAGGAACGACTGCTGATACCAAAGCTCCCACAGCCGGGTGGTGTCCTGCGCTTCAATCCCGCTCGCGGTATTCAGCGTGCCGAGGTTGAACTCGCTCAGGTTACGGCCATGAATTTGCAGCGCGCTCGCGTTGAACGTTCCGCCGGGCAGGCCGAAGGCTTTTTGTGTATCGAGGCCGAGGGTGACGGTGGTCAGCCCGTCATACGTGCCGCCGGTTTTCAGGCCGCCGCGCGTGTTGTCCAGATATTCCGATACTTCCGTCGCTTGCAAAGTCACGCCGTACTGGCCGAGGAATGAGCGGATGCCGCCCATGTCGCCAAGCAGGGTTGAGCGTGACCAGACACCGGTCCATTGACCCGCCTGTTGCGCCTGGATGTTCAAGTCGGCTTCGGGCGCGTCTGAAGGGGTTGCGTCCGGGTTGGCAGGCGCGCCCGCGGCGAATGCTGCCGATGAAGCCAGCGCGAACAGCGCCACGCTGGTACCGAGCACCACCCGGCGAAGGCTGAAGGGCGCACTACGGCGAGGTGCGCTAAAGCGCTTGTGGGCAGCGCGCAGGGTCGCGTCGGGGCGTGAATCGCGTCGCGATTCAGCGCGCGATTCGCGCGGAGCGAGCTGGACGGGTTGCATCGAAATCCTCTTTCTTGTTGCGACGGCTGCTAACGCGTCGTGTTGATTGTTCTAAAGACGTTCTTACGACACGCGCCATAAGTGACGTCCTCCGGGCCACCATCCAGAAGGCACCAGCGAAGCGAATCGTACCCACGCCAAGTTTGAACGTCAATATAAATGAGAACGATTCTCATTATAATTACAGAGAGGTGAAATCTACCTTACAAGAAGCCATTTCTTACGGCTTCATAACTCCTCTATTCGAAACCGTTTAGTAATGTCTTTGATATATATGAATAAAGGATGAGATATGAATGGCCGCTGCTCCCGTTCGATTCATCTTGTGCCGCAATCTTCAGGGTCGAACCGGATAGTTGAACGTCCGCATCAGGGTATTGCCGGAGTAGATCAACGCCGACGCCAGCGCCAGCTTGGCGAGCTTCGGCAATCCGCTTGAACCCGCTATGCTGAAATCCGCATTGCCGATGCGACGAACTGCCAAGACGCCGCTAATTTGGCTTCCTAAATTGCATCTGCTGCTGGTCGCCAGCGAATTAGTTCGACGAGCTCAACCGGCTTAACTCCCTTTTTCGTCCACACGATAATGGCAACACACGCGGGCAAGTCCCGTCTTGCTCCAAGCGTGCCCGCCATGGTGCAGTCGTGTATCGGGACAGTGGGAAAAACCGAGTTGAAACCCGGAGTTGAAAATGTGTAGATAAAACCAAAACGCGAAAGCAAAACCTGACCGCCTTGCTCGCCGGACCTGTCCAACCCCGAAGGAGAATAAAAGTGCATCTTCGAACACATATCAAACCGCTTGCCTGGATTCTTGCGTGCGCTGCCGCCACCTTGGGTGCATTGCCGTTATCCGCCGCTGCCGACACATTCGACGTCAAGGTCGGCTTTGCCGCCCCGCTGACGGGCGCAAACGCGGGTTACGGGAAGGACCTGCAAAACGGCGTGCAACTGGCGCTGGATGAAGCGAACGCGAAGAAGATCCAGATTGGCGGCAAGACGGCCAACTTCGTCATTCAGGCTGAAGACGACCAGGCCGACCCGCGGATCGGCGTGCAGGCGGCACAAAAACTGGTCGATGGCGGCGTGGCCGTGGTTGTCGG
This sequence comes from Caballeronia eucalypticola, assembly GCF_047608185.1. Lineage (NCBI taxonomy): Bacteria > Pseudomonadati > Pseudomonadota > Betaproteobacteria > Burkholderiales > Burkholderiaceae > Caballeronia > Caballeronia eucalypticola. Next base: position 9,804 of record NZ_JBLKRU010000005.1, on the reverse strand, counting down.
CCACTTCAATTCGGGCACGACAATTCCGGCGTCGCAGGTCTACCAGAACGCCGGCATTCCCGTGATCGATCCTGCGGCAACGAATCCGACCATCACGCAGCGCGGCTTCGACAACGTCTTCACCGTCATTTCCAGCGACGCCCAGAACGCCGGGACCGCCGGGACGTATGCGGTGACGGTAACGAAAGCGAAGAAGATTTCGATCATCGACGACCGGACGGCCTTCGGCCAGGGTGAAGCCGATGAGTTCGAGAAAGCGGTGAAGGCGGCGGGCGGCTCGATCATCGCGCGTCAGTACAGTGACAACCAGACCGTCGATTTCAGCGCGCAGCTCACCGCGCTAAAGGGCGCGGGCACCGACCTGATCTTCTTTGGCGGCCTCGACCGGCAAGCGGCGGCGGTGGCGAAACGGATGAGGCAGCTCGGTATGACCGCGCAGTTCGTGGGCGGCGGCGGCGTGATGGACGCGGATTTCCTGAAGCTCGCCGGCGATGCAGCCGATGGCGCGATGGCGTGGGAATATGGCAGCCCGCTTGAAAAGCTGCCGCAGGGCAAGGCGTTCGCCGAGAAATTCCAGAAGCATTTCGGGGTGGCGATCCTCTCGTATGCGCCGTTCGGTTATGACGCTGCGTGGGCCGCGATCAATGCCATGCAGAAGGCTAATTCCATCGATCCGAAGGTGTACCGTCCAGCGCTGAAGGCTATTTCGTTCCCGGGCATTACGGGCACGATCGCCTTCGACAATAACGGCGCGTTGAAGAACGCTTCGTCGACGATGTATCAGGTCAAGGGCGGCGCCTGGGTGCCGATCGTGACAAAGAGCGGAACGTAGGAATCAACGGACGCTCGGGGACGGGGCCGCTGCTTTAAAGTCCCGCCCTCGAGCGCGAAAGAATCTCACCTGTTCATGTAAGCCTGAAGATTTACCCGCGTCACCGCAGCCTCTTCCTCGAGCCATTGGGCAAATTCCTGCAGGACCGGCGAAGGCGCCGGCCGCTCCGGATAGATCAGGTAATACGAAGCCCCGCTGGCCACGCACAGCGAAAACGGCGTAATGATCCGTTGCGCCAGCAAGTCCTCTTCGATCAGCGATAAATCCCCGATCGTCACGCCCAAACCCTGCATGGCCGATGAAATGGCGAGATCGAGCGTATCGAAATGCTGCGCTTTCGCCGACGGCAATCCCTTATATCCATAGGCTTCCAGCCATCTGAGCCAGTCGCGCCGGTCCCGCGTGGGATGCAGCAGGGTCTGGTCGGCCAGATCATCGGGCGTAGCGGTTGCAGCGCCGCCCTGCGGCTTTTTCCACAAGCCCGGCGCACACACCGGCGTCAGCACTTCATCGAATAGATGATGCGAACTCACGCCCTTTAACGTCGGCTGCCCGAACACAATGGCGGCATCGAACTGCTCTGCATTGAACTCCACCCCGTGCGATACCGCCGCCGTGACTTCAATCACAAGTTCCGGCCGTTCATTTTGCAAACGGATCACACGCGGCAAAATCCAGCGCATTGCGCACGTGGGACATTTCACCCGCAACGTGCCCGACTGCGCCCCGCTACGCTCCAGCGCCTCGGTAATCTGCGCCAGCGCCTGCTGCAACGGTGCGAGAAGCATTGCGCCGTTCGGCGTCAGCGCGAGACCGCGCGGCTGGCGCACGAACAATGCATAACCCAGATGCGCCTCCAGCCCGGAAATCTGCCGGCTGACAGCGCCTTGCGTGATGTTCAAAACGTCGGCGGCGCGGGTGAAATTCAGTCGCTGCGCCACGACCGCAAAGGTTTTGAGCACATCGAGAGAGGGCAGCGGTTTCATTGTCGGATCTCGTAAGCCATGAGCGGGGTTCATGGCTAGTATGACAAACTTTCGATTGTCCACGCTTTATTGCTGCTGTCGAATGACAATGGAACCTTGAATTGCGCCGTCAGGAGACAACCGTCGTGAAAAGTGCCTGGACCCCCGCGTCGAAGCTGCCGAATGTCGGCACAACCATCTTTACCGTGATCGGCCAGCTCGCCGAGGAACATCAGGCGCTGAATCTCTCGCAAGGCGCACCGAATTTCGCGTGTGATCCGAAGCTCGTGGATAATGCGGCGCGAGCCATGCGCGCCGGGCATAACCAGTACGCGCCCATGTCCGGCGTGCTCGCGTTGCGCGAAGCCATCGCGCTGAAAACGCAGCAGCTGTATGGCGGCACCTACGACCCGGGCAGCGAAATCACCGTGGTTGCAAGCGCAAGCGAAGGCTTGTACGCCACGATCAGCGCGCTCGTGCATCCCGGCGACGAAGTCATCTACTTCGAACCGTCATTCGATAGCTACGGTCCCATCGTGCAGTTGCAGGGTGCAACGCCCATCCCGATCAAACTTTCGCCGGTCGATTTTCATATCGACTGGGACGAGGTAGCGGCGGCCATCACGCCGCGCACGCGGATGATCATTATCAACTCGCCTCACAATCCGTCCGGCAGCGCGTTCACTGCGGAAGATGTCAATCGCCTCACGGCGTTGACGCGCGATTCGAAGATCATCGTGTTGTCGGATGAGGTGTATGAACACGTGGTGTTCGACGGCGCCATTCACCACAGCATGGCGCGTTATCCGGCGTTGGCCGAGCGCAGCGTGATCGTGTCGTCGTTCGGCAAGTCGTATCACGTGACAGGTTGGCGTGTCGGCTTCACGCTCGCCCCGGCTGAACTGACCAACGAGATCCGCAAGGTCCATCAGTTCATGACCTTCTCCGCCGATACCCCCATGCAGATTGCATTCGCCGAAGCACTCGGAGACGCATCGAGCTATCTCGGGCTCGGCGAGTTCTATCAAAAGAAACGCGACCTGCTCGCCGAGGCGCTTGGCGGTTCACGCTTCGAACTCTTGCCAAGCGCCGGCAGCTTCTTCATGCTGGCGCGCTTCGGCGCGTTCTCCGATGAATCGGACAGCGACTTCGTGCTGCGCCTGATCCGCGAAACCCGCGTCGCGACCATTCCGTTGTCGGCGTTCTACACAGACGGCACGGACAACCGCATCATCCGTCTCAGCTTCGCCAAGGACGACGACACGCTGCGCGAAGGCGCACGGCGCTTGTGCGCAGTTTAATGGTTGCTTTCAATAACAACATCCAACTTCCATCCATAGGGAAACGCTCCATGAAAAACACCGCTCGCGTTCTGTCGGCCGCCCTGCTGCTGGCCTCATCGTTGTGCAGCGCTGCCGTGTACGCGGCCGAGTCCGATACCTTGCGATACGGCGTGGAAGCGCAATATCCGCCGTTTGAATCGAAGGCGTCGTCCGGAGAACTGCAGGGGCTGGATATCGATGTCGGCAATGCGGTATGCGTCGCGGCGAAGATGAAATGCGTGTGGGTCGAGACCTCGTTCGACGGCTTGATCCCGGCTCTCCAGGGCCGCAAATTCGATGCAATCAACTCTGCGATGAACGCGACCGATCAACGCCGCCAGGCTATCGACTTCACGACGGTCGTGTATCGCGTGCCCACGCAACTGATCGCGAAGACGGGCAGCGGGCTTGAGCCGACGGCGGCATCGCTGAAGGGCAAGAACATTGGCGTATTGCAGGGTTCGATCCAGGAAAGTTTCGCCAAGGCGCATTGGGCGAACGCGGGCGTGAATGTCGTGCCGTACCAGGATCAGAACCAGGTTTATACGGACCTGAAAGCTGGCCGCCTCGACGGTACGCTTGTGCTCGCCGCATCCGGACAATCGGCCTTCTTGTCCAAGCCGGACGGCGCGGGATACAGCTTTGCCGGCGGCTCGGTCAGCGACGACAAGATCCTCGGCAGCGGCATTGCATATGGCATCCGCAAGGACGATGACGCGTTGAAGCAGCGCCTGAACAAGGCGATTGCAAAGCTCAAGGCGGATGGGACAATCGCGAAGTTCGCGAAGAAGTATCTTGGCGATATCGACGTCTCTGCTAAATAAAGTGGTTTTAAACAAGGGATATCCGAAGTCGATGCAAGCTTGATGGCCGGATGAAGGCCGCAGCCTGATCAGCGAGGTTTTTTGAACGCTGGCACACTGCGGCCTTCGTTGTTGGCACAATCGGCCGCCGCGTTTCACGGCGCGGCCGCTTTCTCCGGATATCCCATGAGCACTGCGCCCGCCGCATCGCCCGCGCCCTCCCCGCCGCCGCCGTTGAAAGGTGGCCAACTGGTTCTTGCGACCATTGCCGTGGCGCTTGCCACGTTCATGAACGTGCTCGATTCATCGATCGCGAACGTCGCTATCCCGACTATTTCCGGCAATCTCGGCGTTTCCGTCGATGAAGGCACGTGGGTCGTGACCGTATTCGCCGCGGCCAACGCGGTGTCGATTCCGCTGACCGGCTGGCTGACCCAGCGGATTGGGCAGATCAAGCTGTTTGTCGGCGCGATTTTGTTGTTCGTGATTTCTTCCTGGCTTTGCGGGCTCGCACCCACGTTGCCGATTTTGCTCGCCGCGCGCGTGTTGCAGGGCGCCGTTGCCGGGCCGCTGATTCCGCTGTCGCAGGCTATCTTGCTGGGTTCGTATCCTAAGGAGAAAGCGTCGATGGCGCTTTCCCTTTGGGCGATGACCGCCGTTGTCGGACCAATCGCCGGACCGGCGTTAGGCGGCTGGATTACCGACAGCTATAGCTGGTCGTGGATTTTCTATATCAACATTCCAGTGGGACTTTTTGCAGCCAGCGTGACCTGGTTTATTTACAAGTCGCGCGAATCGGCCACGCGTAAAGCGCCAATAGACACGGTTGGACTCATGCTGCTGATTGCGTGGGTGGCATCGCTGCAAATCATGCTCGATAAAGGCCGCGACCTCGACTGGTTTTCATCGCCGGTGATCGTCTGGCTCGGCATCATTGCGCTGATTGCGTTTGCATTCTTCGTGGTCTGGGAATTGACCGAGAAGAATCCGGTCGTGGATTTACGCCTTTTCGCGGGACGCAATTTCTTTGGCGGCACCGTCGCCATTTCCGTGGCTTACGGCGTGTTCTTCGGCAATCTGGTGTTATTGCCGCAATGGATGCAGCAATACCTCAATTACCGTTCCGTCGATGCGGGGCTGGTAACCGCGCCACTCGGCATTTTCGCGGTGATTCTCGCGCCGGTCATGGGCCGCGTTTTGCCTCGCACCGATGCGCGTGTTGTCGCGACGATGGCGTTTATCGGTTTCGCAATCGTGTTTTATATGCGCTCGAAGTATGTGATCGAGATAGATACCTGGCATCTGGTCCTGCCTACCCTGTTGCAAGGGATTCCGATGGCGTTGTTCTTCGTGCCGTTGACGTCGATTATCTTGTCGGGACTGCCGCCGTCGAAGATTCCCGCTGCTGCGGGTTTATCGAATTTCGCACGGGTTTTTTGTGGCGCGGTCGGAACGTCGCTGTGCGGCAATGCGTGGACCAATCGCATTGCGCTTCATCACGAACGTCTGACGGAACAGGCGAACGTGAATAACCCGTTGTTCATGCAGTCGATACAGACGTCGCAGGGGGTATTGCATGTCAACGAAGCTCAGGCGCGCGGTTTATTCGATTACACGGTGAATACCCAAGCCGCGATGATGGGACTGAACGATATCTTTTTTGCTTCCGCCGTTATCTTCATCCTGATTATTCCGCTTATCTGGATTACGAAGCGGGCGAAGGGTGGCGGCGGTGGGGCGGCGGCGGGCGCGCATTGAAGTGGGTGTGGGGCTGGACGAAACTCGGGGGTTTGTGCGGTCCCTTCCGGTCCACCCCGCGATCCCAGCCAGAAAACGAGTAATGGTCGGTTCAACCGCTCTGTGCAACGTGTCAGCAGAGCGTGTGCCGCCTCGCGATGCTTCATCTTTTCCTAGTCGCAAATCGCGATAATCTGGTTCAACTGCTCGCATGCAGCTGCAAACACCTCATCGGGTGCTCGCTTCCACGGATGGGCCTTCGCTCCCCGCGCCCGCCAATCAAAAGACTTGGGCTGATGTCCAAGCACGTAGCTTGTAACGTTTTTCGGCCCCTGGAACTTGATTGCAAACGGATTGGTGTCGTTGAACGCGGCTGTTGTCATCGGAAGTCCGATAACGATCCCGGTCCGTTCGTTGAATGGCTTCGGTGACAGGACCAGCATAGGGTGCATATCCTTCATCTCGCGATCGACCTGAGGGTTGCAGTCAATCCAGATAATGTCGCGCCGATCCGGCGCCCACAAAGCAACTACCATCAAAACGCCTCTACACCCATGCGGCTCGTGGCCATTACCTCACCGCTATGCGTTGCGGGATCGAACTTCGCCAGCTTCTCCGCAAGCGTGAGCTTGCGGGGACCCACCGGCTTCACCGTCACGCCGACCTCGTCAGTTGTCACCTCGACTTCCTGACCAACCTCGAAATGCGCAGAGCGTGCGATGGCGGCGGGAATACGGACAGCCAGGCTGTTTCCCCACTGCTGGATCGTGAGCGTCGCTGTTTTGGCCATGATGCCAACCTCCTGTGAACGTTGAGACAAGTCTATACGCTTTGTCAAAAGGTTTCGACATGTCTATACGGCGATTGCAGTCGCCTTTCCGGGGTCGTCCGAGAGGTAAAACCCACCCCTACCCCTTCCGAAACGTAATGTGCGACACCCTCCGCACCATCAGCACCGCCGATAACGCCGCCACCGCAGTCAGCGCGATACCAATGTGTATCGACTGGACGAGCACCTCGCGGGCGCTCTCGATCATCGCCGGCCCATCCAGCCCGGCCGGCGCCAGATCCGCCAGCAACTTCGCACGCAACACGGAATCGATGAGAATTCGCGGATCGGCAAATCGTGGCAGCCACGCCGTACTTACCGGCTCGCCGAGCACCCGCAGCGTGCGCGTAATCACGTCCCGATAATGATGCTGCACGATCACCGCCACCACGCTCGTCCCAAGCATCCCGCCGACCATTCGAGTGGATTGAAGCAACGCCGTGGTAATGCCGAAGCGCTCACGCCCGGCAATTTCCTGCCCGAATACGTTGAGGTTATTCAGCACGAAACCCAGGCCAATACCAATGCCCGCCATCGGAATTTCGATCCAGATATGCGGCGTGAAAGCATCGGCGAAAGCCAGCGCAATACACGCGAATAACAGCAACGTGAATCCTATCGACAAGATGAACGTCGGCTTGCGCAAATGAATCACAATGCGCGTATTGATAAAACTGCCGATGGCAATAAACATCGCAATTGGCGTAGCCAGTAATCCGGCTTGCTGAGGCGATAAACCAAAACCGCCCTGCAGCAAAAGCGGCGCGAAAAAGATCAGCGAAAACATCACGAAACCCGACAGCATCGACAACGTGAATAACGTGACAAGCTGCGGGTCCTTGAAGAGGTCGAGTGGAATGATCGGATGAGTCGCGCGACGCTCGCATATCAATAACGCCACGGCGCCGATCGCCACGCACGCCGCCAATACCACGTTCCCCGTAGTGAGGCCGCTCTTCGGCACAGCTTCAATGAATGCCTGCAAGCCGCCGAGCACCAAGGCAACCAGCACCGCGCCCGGCCAGTCGATCTTCACCGCCCCCTCGCGCGGCCGATGGAAATTCGGCAAATGCGCCCAGATGAAATAAAACGCGGCAATCCCCACCGGCAGGTTGATCAGGAAGGTCGAGCGCCAGCCCCAGTGCTCGCTCATCCAGCCGCCGAGCGACGGCCCCGCTGCGGTCCCGATCCCGTACGACGCCGCCATCACCACCTGCCAGCGCACCCGCAAACGCGGATCGGGAAAGAGATCGGGAATCGACGCGAACGCCGTGCCGACCATCATTCCGCCGCCCACGCCCTGCAAGCCGCGCGCGATCACGAGGAACAGCATGTCGTTGGCGACGCCGCATAGCACCGAAGCCGCTGTGAACGTGACCACTGCGGCAATCACGAATTTCTTGCGGCCGAAATAATCGCCAAGCCGGCCGAAGACCGGAACGGTCACCACCGACGCCAGCAAATACGCGCTCGCAATCCACGCGTAATACTCGAAACCATGCAATTCCGCGACGATGGACGGCAGCGCCGTACTGACCACGGTCTGGTCAAGTGCCACCAGCATATTGACGAGGCCAATGCCGAGCATCGCAAGAAGTGCGTTGCGGAAAGGCAAGGGTGATCTGGATTCGGGATGTGGCGTGGAGGCGGAAGAAGAAGCGGATTGCGGAGCGGATTCAGACACGGGCGAGGAGTTAGGAGAGTAAAAGAGAAGAATCGATACAAACATCGCATCCCGGATTGTATGACGTCATTATTTCATCCGGCCGGTCAGGATCGAACCGAACACGTTTAAACGCGGAACATTACTCAAATTATTACTGTCGACCATTTGTAAGCCGGCTTAAGCCCATTCCCTTATACAGAAGTGTCGTCACCATCGTCGTCGCGTAAGAGGCGCAATGTTTTTGCAGCGACATGAACTTCTCGGAGGCCGAGCCAGATGGTCTTTGCTCCGGGTTCGCCATCGCCCTTGCGGCCAAGGAAACCTCCCAGGCGCGCGATCAGTCGCAATACTTCGTTGAGCTTCGGTTGGGCCGGCGCTCGGGTTTTCGTGAGCAGGTAGGCGGAGCGAATTTCATCGGGATCGAAGAACAGGTGCGCGTCCAGATCCGGGCAGGTTCGTCCGAGCCGCATCAAATAAGCCACACGCCAAGCCACCACCAGAAACAGCGCTAACGCGCGCTCGAGCCGTTCGATCGTGCCCAACTGAAGCGCCTCGACACGGCACGCGTTCTTCAGGATGTTGAACAAGATTTCCACTTCCCAGCGCGCTCGATACCAATCGATCAGTTCGACTGCCTCCTCCACCGTGCTGGCCGTGCGATTGGTCAACAGACGCCATTCGATCGGCTTAACGCCCGCAGGAGCCTCGAACTCGCGCGCGACCAGGCACGTCGCAGCGATGCACTTGCCTTTGCCCGCGGGCAACTCCACGCGTTGCACCCACAGATGCTGGCGCACCGTGCGTGCTTTGACGCCATGGCGCGAAGCCATCGTGAAGGCGATTTGCCCGACAGCTTCCCCACGGCTCGTGCGCTCCCACAGCTTGTCTCCCTCCGGCAGGCAGCGATTATGAGCGGCTCGTACCAGCCAGTCGGCCGGCGTGCCCAGCTCCTGCGCTCGCAACATCAGCGACATCAGATCCGCTTCGCGGTCGGCCACATACACCAAACGCGTGGAGGGCAGGCTCGGCGCCATTTCGGCAATGCGCTCATAGCCCTCGATCCAGCGCACACTCTCCTTGAGTCCGCCACGCTTGCCGGATTCGTCCTTCTTCTCCCGCGCCCACATCCACGCATCCAGAATGCCCAACGGCTCGCGCTGCGGCGTAACCGCGTAGGTCGGGTGCAGATACATGCCCCGCTGGGCTTCATAGCTCAGCGGCCCGAGTCCGATCGCGCCTTGTCCATTGAAATCCAGCTCTGATGTGTCCTGCACGCAGAGCACGACACGATGGGCCTGCATGCGCTCCTGCGTCTGCTGCCAATGCGGCTCCAAAATTGCATGCCATTCGACCTTGTCGTTGTCGAAGAAGCGGTACGCCGCCATCGTCTCGCCCCAGCCCTGGCATGCCTTGGGCACGCTGGCCATCGGGTCGGCCGCCATTCTTTCCATCAAAAGCCTCGCTCGCTTGTTCAGGCGCGCATCGCCGAGCTCGAGCTGTTTGAATTCCGTCTGGGTCCAGGGCGTCGATTCGGTGACCAATGCGTCCACTCAAAAAGCAAGAGTAAACGCGATCCGCTGAAAGTTTACAAGCGCAGCGCTACGTCATTGAAAGTAAACGCGTTCTTCCGCGCACGACGCCTTGGGCTAC